>SFFD01000033.1 GCA_004556975.1 Oscillospiraceae bacterium
TATGCAGAAAACCTTGATTTTAAGCCATTTTCGCGAGGTTTTATAAACACTTGCGCGGGCTTATAAGAAGATTTCCGTCTATCAAATCAATAAAAAAGACGGACTTCTTGCGAAGTCCGTTTTTTTGTTTATGCTTTAGCTTTTTTGCGCGCGGCAAGCGCCCATGGTATATACATCAGCGTCCATACTATTATCAGCAGCAGCGGCAGCCCAAGGAAGAAATATTTTTCGCCGAACACGGCGGCAAGCATTTCGAGCACGGGATTGTTTTCCGTCCGCGCAAGGAAGAAAAAATTCGTACCGAGCCACTTGTTCACAAAGTAAATCGGCACGGCAACGGCGGCAAGCATACAGAGTATTTTCGGCAGCCTGCGAAAGCTTGGGCAAAAGCCGTTTGCCAAAATGAGCACCGGGTACATTACGAGCATGATATGTACGCTTGCGGAATGAAGGTGCATTCCGTTTAATATGGGCAGGTCGTTCCATGTGGGAACAATCAGCGCAACGACAGCCCCCGGAAGACAAAGGGAATACAGAAATTCGGCTAGCAGGTCTTTTTTTGTCAGCGTATACGCAAGGCAGACAAAAATATTTATGCTGCAAAGGTGCAGGGGAAGATAGCTCCATGACCATGAGTTCGTTCCGATGGCAATGGCGTATTTTGCAAATTCGTCAAGAAGCAAAAGCACCGTGAGCACCGCAAAAAATCTGTTTCTGCCCGCCGTGCTCAAACGCCTGAAAATAAGCACCGCGCAGAAAATTATCACCGCGGCAAGCGCAAGCAGTACAATATGCGTACCGTCAAAGTGATGAAAGGCAAGATATCCGGGTTCAACGGCTTCAACGGCGTCTCTGTCGGCCCAAAAGCTGAATTTCAAGAAAAGCGCCTCCTTTTAAACGATTTCCGGCCAAAGGCAGGAAAAACCCGCGCTTTGCATTTCTTTGGAAAATTTTTGTTTCATTTCTTCCGGAACAAAGGCCTGCGCCGTTCCGGCAAAGCCGCCGCCGTGAACCCGAACAGCTCCGGCACCGGAAAGTATATTCCGAGCGGCTGAAATTGCATTTGCAAGACGGTGATTGGGTTCATTTTCGCTGACTATATTCTGCAAATACTGCTCGGAGCTTTCCGCAGACTCGCGGTAAAGCCGCAGAAATTCCTCAAAATTTCCTGCGGAAAGAGCGTTTGCTTCCTCTGCGGCGCGGCGGGTTTCTTCAAAAAAGTGCATTGCGCGAAATACCGGGCGGTCGCCGTATTTTTGCCGCAAAAGAGGAAACACGGAATAAAATTCCGCCGCGGTAGCTTCGCACAGGCGTTCGTGCCCCAAATCTACGGCGATAAGACGCATATCCTTTGTAATCTGCGCGTAGTCGGCGGTTAGATTTTCATGCCCGACACCGCATTCGATTATAGCAAGCGCATGACCGCTTTTAGCAAAATCGTATTCGATTTTGCGGTACTGCGGCGCTTGTGGGTCGGCAAAATCCGCCGAAACAACGCCGCCCACGGCGCATATAAGCTGGTCCATCATGCCGCAGGGCTTGCAGAAATACTCGTTTTCGGCGCGCTGCGCCATTTTTGCAAGGGCGACGGGCGGCACCGTTCCGCCGAAAAACAGCCTGCTTATAATATTGCCGATGAGCACCTCAAACGCGGCGGAGGACGAAAGCCCGCTTCCGGCGGGAATTTCAGATTCAACATCTGCGTCAAAACCGCCGAATATATTTCCGCTTTCAATAAAACTGTTGCATACTCCGCGTATAAGCGCGGCGGAGGTGCCTGCTTCCTCCGGGCGCGGCTCGGTATCGCCGATGTCCACGGAAAATTCGCCGAAGCCCCTTGAGCGGATATTCACGGTGTCCGTTCCGTTGGGCGCGGCAAGCGCCGTCATGCCGAGGGAGACCCCCGCCGCGAGTACGCAGCCGCCCTGGTGGTCGGTGTGGTTGCCGCCAAGCTCCGTTCTGCCGGGAACAAAAATTTCCGTTCTTTCCATGGGCGCACCTCCTTTTTGCTTTCACTATTATAGCGCCGCCGCCGCAAAAATGGAAGAGCCTTTTGCAATGCTTAATAAAAGATTAAAGTTTCTAACTTTCGGCGGCGGGCGCGTGCTCGCTTGAGCACGGCGGCATCTGTACGCTGAAATCCATGCTCAACTATTTATTATATAAGAAAATCCCGTGCTCATTTTGAGCGCGGGATTTATTTTGTATAAATTTTGGTGCTCAAAATTAGCGCGAGGTTCATCTTTCCTTAATAAACATGGTCACAAAGCCCGCTATCAACAGCGCGCAGCTTATCCAGATGGCCCGTTCGCCGAAATGAGCCGTGGCAACGCTGCCAAAGCCCGCTCCGACAGCGAAAAGCAGAATTACGGAAAAATACATCAGTGCCTTTTGCAGCGCCTCCTTTTCGCGGGTGTGGAAAAAGGCGAAAAGCGCCTCCGCGCCGCTGCGCATGTTGCCGATACACATGGTGCTTGCGTAAACGCAGCCGTGCACCTTGTGAAAGGACTGCACCTGAAGCGCACAGACGAAGGAAACAAGCGCGTTCGCAAGGGAGTTTGCGCTTTGCGGCAGAAAGCCCACGCCGAAAAGCAACGCAATTTCCACGGCGAGTATCATCTGGCGCCAGTGGATTTTTTCGTAGCTCTTAAAGCGGCAGTGTACCCACTCCGCCGCCATGATTCCCAAAAGGAAAGAAAGCAGCGGCACTATGTATTTTACGCTGTGGGCGGCCTCTCCGGAAAGGAGGTTTGCACTCATCAGCACAATGTTGCCCGTTTGGGCGTTCGCAAAAACTTTTCCGCGGCAGCAATAGGTGTATGCGTCCTGAAATCCGCCGGATAGCACCACGAACGCCGCAGTAACCAGGGAATCGGACATCTGCCGCCGGAAAAAGCCGTCATTCTCGGCCATTTTTTGAGTTCCTCCATAAACAAAAAATCAACCAGTATATTTTAGTGACCGCCACGGCGCTTGTCAAGAGGTTTGCCGCGAAAGCGGCGTTCGCCGAAAAAAATATGTAGAAAATTTCTGCGAAATATGCTATTATCTTTGCAGAAGGAGGGAAAAACATGACGATTTATAACATTATGTGGTACTTTTTTATCTATGCCTTTCTCGGCTGGTGTACGGAAGTATCTTTCTTTGCCGTAAAAACCGGCAAGTTTGTAAACCGCGGCTTTTTGAACGGTCCGGTTTGCCCCGTATACGGCTTCGGTCTTGTGATAATCATAATGGCGCTTACGCCGCTGAAGGACAATCTGCTTTTGCTCTTTGTCGGCTCGGTGGTAATAACAAGCTCCCTTGAATTTGTTACCGGATGGGCGCTTGAAAAGATATTTCATACAAGATGGTGGGATTATACCAACAACAAATTCAATCTCTGCGGCTACATCTGCCTTGGCTTTTCGATAATCTGGGGGCTTGCCGCCACCGCCGTTATGAAGATTATTCAGCCCCTTATAGAAACCGCCGTCGGCGTTATTCCTGCGCGCTCTTACCGCTATGGCTGCGGAAATACACGAAATCTCCGACAAAATCGGCGAGAACATCTCCGACAAGGTGCTAATTATCAAGGGACAGGCGGATGATACCAAGGAACGCTACGCCGACTTCACCGAAATGTGCCGTGCTCATAAGGCGGAGGAGCAGGCTCTTGCCGAAAAGCACCGCGCCGAGGAGCAGGCGCTCTTTGCCTCCATACGTGCAAAGGAGAAGGAGCGTATCACCGAAGAACGCGAGGAAAAGGGCGAGGAACAGCGTGCCCGCCTCGGAAAGCTGCGCTCCGATATTGCGTATAAGCTTTCCGCTGCGAAGCACAAATACCGCCGCATAATCAAGGCCTTCCCGGACATAAAAAGCCGCGATTATCAGGAGGCTCTTGATAATCTTAAAGATGACGAAGAAAAGTAAAAAAAGCCTTCGTGCTCATTTGAGCACGAAGGCTTTTGCGTTTTAAGCATGGCACTCAAACGCAAGCTTCACAAAAAGCTTTTATATTATCTGCAAACAAGCTCGCCGTTTTGGACATCTACCGTAATGGTCGAGTCTGCGTCAATGTCACCGGAGATAATTTTCTTTGCCACAAGGGTTTCAAGGCTGCTTTGCAGATAACGGCGCAGAGGTCTTGCACCGTACACAGGGTCAAAGCCGCGGTCGATGATAAGCTCTTTGGCGGCGTCGGTGACGGCAAGGTTAATGCTCTTGTCCGCAAGACGTTTTTTAAGGGAATCAAGCATAATATCAATGATTCCTTTAAGATTGTCTTTTGTAAGCGGACGGAAGAAAATCGTTTCGTCAAGACGGTTCAGGAATTCCGGACGGAAGCTGCGGCGCAGCTCCGCCATAACGCCCTCCTTCGCCTGTTCGGAAATATTGCCGTTTTCGTCAATGCCGTCAAGCAGGTATTGGCTGCCCAGGTTGGAGGTAAGAATGATTATGGTGTTCTTAAAGTCCACCGTGCGGCCTTGGCTGTCGGTAATTCTGCCGTCGTCAAGCACCTGAAGCAGGATATTGAACACATCCGGGTGGGCTTTTTCCACTTCGTCGAACAGCACCACGGAATAGGGCTTTCTGCGAACGGCCTCGGTAAGCTGACCGCCCTCGTCATAGCCCACATAGCCGGGGGGCGCTCCGATAAGGCGTGATACGGAGTATTTCTCCATATATTCGGTCATATCGATACGCACCATGTTGTGCTCATCGTCAAACAGACATTCCGCAAGGGATTTTGCAAGCTCGGTTTTGCCCACGCCGGTGGGCCCCAAGAACAGGAAGCTGCCGATAGGTCTGTTCGGGTCGGAAATGCCGGCTCTGGAGCGCAGAATAGCCTCCGTTACCTTTTCAACCGCTTCGTCCTGTCCTACAACTCTCTTGTGAATTATCTCCGAAAGGTGGAGTAGCTTTTCGCGCTCGCCCTCCATGAGCTTGGAAACGGGAATACCGGTCCATTTTGCAACAATGGCGGCAATTTCTTCTTCGGTTACGGTATCGTGAACCAAAGTGTTGTCATTTCTCTGCTCGCTTTGCTTTTCAGCTTCGGCAAGGCGCTTTTCAAGGGCGGGCAGGTCGGAATATTTGAGCTTTGCAGCCTTTTCGTACTCATAATGCAGCTGTGCCTGCTCAATATCCGCGTGCATTTGCTCAATCTCTGATTTAAGGCGCTTTACCTCGTCCACGCTTTGCTTTTCGGTTTCCCAGCGGGACTTCATCTCGTTGAATTTATCTTTATATTCCGCAAGCTCCGCGCCCAGCTTCTCAAGGCGTTCCTTGGAGAGCTTGTCGGTCTCCTTTTTAAGCGCCATTTCCTCAATTTCAAGCTGCATTATCTTACGGCGAACGTCGTCAAGCTCCGCAGGCATGGAGTCAATGTCCGTGCGAATGGAGGCGCAGGCCTCGTCCACAAGGTCAATGGCCTTATCCGGAAGAAAACGGTCGGTGATATAGCGGTCGGAAAGGGTTGCCGCCGCCACAAGGGCGCTGTCGTGAATACGAACGCCGTGATAGACCTCATAGCGCTCTTTAAGACCGCGCAGAATTGAAATGGTATCCTCAACGGTGGGCTCGTCCACCATTACGGGCTGGAAACGGCGTTCCAGGGCGGCGTCCTTTTCAATATACTTTCTGTATTCGTCAAGGGTGGTGGCGCCGATGCAGTGCAGCTCGCCTCTGGCAAGCATGGGCTTGAGCAGGTTGCCTGCGTCCATGCTGCCTTCGGTTTTGCCCGCGCCCACTATTGTGTGCAGCTCGTCGATAAAGAGCAGGATTTTGCCTTCGGACTTTTTGATTTCCTCAAGCACGGCTTTCAGCCTTTCCTCGAATTCGCCGCGGTATTTTGCGCCGGCGATAAGGGAGCCCATATCAAGGCTGAAGATGGTTTTATCCTTAAGACCTTCGGGGACGTCGCCGCGTACTATACGTTGGGCAAG
Source organism: Oscillospiraceae bacterium (assembly GCA_004556975.1). GTDB lineage: Bacteria > Bacillota > Clostridia > Oscillospirales > Ruminococcaceae > UMGS1668. Next base: position 5,928 of record SFFD01000033.1, read on the forward strand.
ACCTTCGGCAATGGCGGTTTTACCTACGCCGGGTTCGCCGATGAGCACGGGATTGTTCTTCGTCTTTCTTGAAAGAATACGGATTACGTTTCTGATTTCGGTATCACGGCCGATAACCGGGTCAAGCTCGTTGCTGCGGGCGCGCTTTACAAGGTCGGTGCCGAATTTCGACAGTGCATCGTAGGTGTCCTCCGGATTATCGTTCGTAACCGGGCGGGTTTTTACCTTTGCAAGTTCCTCCGCAAACGCGCCCTTGGTAATTCCGTGGGTATTGAAAATTTTGCGGATTTGCGGGGTCATATTCGCAAAAATGCCGAGCATAAGGTGCTCCACGGAAACATATTCGTCCCCCATGCTCTTTGCGGCCTTTTCCGCCGAACGGATTATGAGATCTGTCTCCGAGGCGAGATACATTTCTCCGCCGGAGACCTTCGGCAGGGTGGAGATGTAGGAATCAAGCTCCGCCAAAAGATTGTTGCAGTCCGCTCCCATTTTGCCGAGGATGGAGGGGATAAGTCCGCCGTCCTGATCAATAAGGGAATAAAGAAGATGTTCGGGAACAAGAGCCTGGTTTTCGTTTTCCCGGGCAATGTTCTGTGCGTTTTGTATTGCTTCAAGGGTTTTTTGAGTGAAGTTTTGGGTATTCATAAGATCACCTGCTTTGTGATGTGTTTAATGAAATTTATATTATAAGGTTTTGCCTTGAAATATATTCCGCATAAAGGTGCTCAATATCCGCAGCGGAGTATTTTCCGGAAAGATAGCCCTTCATCGTCTTATCGAAAATCTCAATATATCCTGAAAGGGCGTCGGCAAGTTCCTGTGCGGAAAAGTTCTTTTGCGGAATTGAAATGCTTCGGCAGAGTTTGTTGTAATAAAGGGCATATTCAATATTGCTTATTCCGTAATGCGGAAGGTACTTTTGCTCAATGTCGTGCCAAAGCCGGAAGAAATCAGTCATGTCGGAGATAAGCGCCGCACTTTGAGTGCGGAATATCACCGAAAGCTCGCCTATGGACTCTTTTCCGCTTTCATAAAGTTCCACCACATATTTTACTGTCGGGCGGTATTTATATTCAAGACTGCTTTTAAGCGACATGGTCAAATCGTTGGGCGTAAAGAACGGAACAAGCTGGCCGTATGGCGCAACCGCCTCTTCAATAGCCTGAAAAACATCGTTTATCCGGCGTTGGGGCGTTGTCATTCCCAAATACTCCGCAAGAATCTGGTTTATCAGGTTGGAACGGTTTGTTCCGCGCTTGTGCGCCAAAAGATCTACTTCGCGTACAACATCATCGCTTAACATAAGGCTGTATAATGTTTTTTTCAAGGGTAATCAGCTCCTTTGGTTTTCTGTATATCATAATATCACAACCGTTAAATTTGTCAATGATTTTATATAAGTTTTAACACAAATTTAATATTTTTTAAAGCGAGTTTTGCCGAAAAAGAAAAGCGGCTATTGCTAAAAACCGATAATTGTATATAATAATAGTTGTTAAATAAAACTTAATATTTTACAGACTTTTATCTTAAAGGTTTTGCTGATAAACTCTGTTACGGAGGCGAAAATATGTACACTATTCTTATCTGTGACGACGACAAAGACATTCGTACCGCCCTCAAAATCTACCTTGCCGGAGAGGGCTACCGCATACTGGAGGCGGAAAACGGCCGGGAAGCAATATCCGTAACGGAGCACAACGAAGTTCATCTTGTGCTTATGGATATTATGATGCCCCAAATGGACGGCGTTTCTGCAACGGCAAAGCTGCGCGAGGTTTATAACCTGCCCATAATTCTTCTTACCGCAAAAAGCGAGGACAACGACAAAATCCTTGGGCTTACCGCCGGTGCCGATGACTATATCACAAAGCCTTTCAACCCTCTGGAGGTTATTGCAAGGGTAAAGGCTCAGCTTCGGCGCTATGCCTATCTCGGCGGAATGGAGCAAAAGCCGCAAAAGGCTTTTGCCATCGGCGGAATTGAACTTGACGATGAGGGCAAAACGGTTACCCTTAACGGCGAGGAGGTTGCGCTTACTCCTACGGAATACGATATTTTAAAGCTCTTTCTTGCAAACCCCGGCAAGGTTTTTTCTTCAAAAGAAATATATTCCGCCGTTTGGGACAGCGACCCCATGGGTGCAGAAGGAACAATAGCAGTACATATCCGCCACCTTCGTGAAAAACTGGAAATCGACCCTGCCAACCCTCGTTATTTAAAAGTTGTTTGGGGCAAGGGCTATAAAATGGAGGATAAAAAATGAAACGCTTACTTGGAAGCACTGCGGCGAAGATTGCGGTTTTTCTTTGCCTTTGTGTGCTTATCCCGCTTACCGCGGCGGGGGCTTTCGGCACAATATACTGCTATGAATCCGGAATTTACGCCGAAAAGGCGGATTTTCAAAACAGTCAGATCTGCCAAAGATTTGTAAGAAAGCGGCTTTATGATATAAAGCAGTTTATCTATTGGAATAACGTTTCGGCAATTCCGGAATCGGAATTTTATTATAACAACACCAGCTTTTCATATAAGATAACGGATGAAAACGGAAAGGTGATAATAGATACCACAAAGAACCGTTCAGTTCTTTCCGTTGACAATTATATCGCTTATGAAGTGGATTCCTACGGCAACAGCACGAAGGAATACGTTCTTCAGGGATATGTAAACCTTCCTGTAGAACCCACAGATTCGCTTTATTTCTATAAAGTGGCCTATGACCTTCAGGAGAAGCTTCTTGATATAACTATCACGCTGGCGGCAATCTCGGTTATACTGCTTATCTGGCTTCTTGCGGCGGCAGGTTACGGAAAGGACGGCACGGTAACCCTTCGCGGGCTTAACAGATGCTGGCTTGATGTTTTTGCAGTAATCTGCGTGGGTGCTTTTTTGTCAATTGCAAGCGGAATAGCGGAAGAAATAAACTATTATTACGACAGCGATGTATACAGCTTTACGATGATAGGGATAGGAATGATCTGCGCAACAGCCGCGGCGCTTTTCCTTCTTATGAGTGCGGCAGCACACTTCAAAATAAAGGGCTGGTGGAAGCACACAGCGGTTTACGCCCTTACAATGGCGCTTTGGCGATTTATCAAATGGCTGGTATGTTCGCTGCCGCGTGTGTGGAAGCTACTTATAGTATACGGCGTCTTTGTACTTGTCAACCTGATCGGTATGACCGTGTTCTTCCTTGGCGGAGGCTTTTTTGCCTTTCTTATGACGGTAACGGTTGACTTTGGCGGAATTGTATTGCTGATTCTTTTTTCCGACCAGCTTGGAAAGCTTCGCCGTGCGGGTGAAGCCCTCGCCGCCGGAAACTATGAATATAAGACGGACTCGTCAAATATGTGGTTCGGTCTTAAGGCACAGGCAAACGACCTTAACAGCGCCGCTGTCGGCATGTCGAAAGCCGTTGACGCCAGAATGAAAAGCGAACGGTTCAAAACCGAGCTTATCACAAACGTAAGCCACGACCTTAAAACTCCGCTTACTTCAATAGTTTCATATGTAGACCTGCTGAAAAAAGAAAATATTGAAAATGAAAAGGCAAAGGAATATATCGAGGTTATCGACCGCCAGAGCAAAAAGCTTAAAAAGCTTACGGAAGACCTTGTGGAAGCTTCAAAGGCCTCTTCGGGAGCGGTAACCGTAAACAGAGAAAATCTTAATATCGGCGAACTTATCAATCAGTCCGTGGGCGAATTTTCTGAAAAGCTGGATTCCGCAGGAATAATACCGGTTATAAATCTTCCGGAAAACGATGTTTATGTATTTACCGACGGGCGCCTTTTGTGGCGCGTTTTCGATAATCTTATTCAAAATATAATTAAATACGCGCAGCCGGGCACAAGGGCTTATTTTGACCTTACGCCATATAACGGAAAAGCGGTTTTGTGCATAAAAAATATTTCCCGCGACCCGCTGAACATGAGCTCCGAAGCGCTGATGGAGCGCTTTGTCCGCGGGGACAGCTCCCGCGGAAGCGACGGCAACGGACTTGGCCTTTCAATTTCAAAATCACTTACGGAACTTTGCGGCGGAACCTTTGAACTCTTTTTGGACGGAGACCTTTATAAAGCCGTGCTCACATTCCCGCTTTCAAAGGCAGCTCCCGAGGCCGATATAAAGCCGGAAGCGGAATCCCAAGCTGAGGAAAAGGTGCCCGAACGGGTTTGAGCACAAAGAAATTCTTACAGATATTTTTTTGAGCACGAGCATAGGAGCACTGTGCTCAAAACGGAAAGGAGCATGCGTATGACAAGAAAAATAAGCGCCGCCCTTATTGCCGGGCTTTTGATGCTGGTGCTGTGTTCGTGCGGAAAAACAGGCACGGCATATGTCGATTGCGGCAATTCGGAAATCTATTCAAAGATTGATATTGAAACGGCAGCTTCTGCGGTAAAAACGCGCTTTTTGACATTAAAAGGCTGCACGCTGCACTATCTGAAATATGCAGGAGATGAAATTTCAGAAAGCAGCCTTGATTACTGTAAAGATTTTGACAAAGACTTTGAAAAATGCATTGTGTTTGAATCTTCCTTTCAGTCGCCGAAAAACGGCGGCGAAGTATGGAACCCGGATGACGAATATACGTGGCGGTGGTATGTGGCAAAACGCCCTCTTGGAGGCTGGAAGGTAGTTTCGTACGGTTACGGCTGATATTTTTCTAATATATACGGCATAAAGCAAAAGGCGTCTGCACCTGCAGACGCCTTTTGCTTTTGCAAATAAATTCTTAATTTCAGAAAAAAAGATAAACATCCGAAATCCGAGTACAGCAGCGTTTCCGGGGTAACGTAAAACACACTGTCTATTCCAAATACAGTAAAAAATATATTATATATCCTGCTTATAAACGATTTGCAGGCTTGTATTTTATACTGCAAGATGTTATAATTTATAATTATATTAAAAATATATAAGACGGCTGCTTTGCAATAAAGAAAAGCAAAAGTATAAGCAAAAATAGGCATAATATAAAGAAATATGCTGTTAACGAGGCGATAGAAAACAATATGTCGGAAAGAATTTTGTTGTCAAGTCCGCATATGTCGGATGAAGGCTATGAACTGGAATACATAAATGACGCTTTTAAAAAGAACTGGATTGCTCCGCTTGGAGAGAATGTAACTGAATTTGAAAAAGCAATAGCAAAATTTACCGGCGCAGAAAATGCGGTAGCGCTTTCTGCCGGAACGGCCGCATTGCACATGGCAATGATTCTTGCGGGAGTGCAGCCCGGTGATGAAGTTTTCTGCCAAAGCCTTACTTTTTCCGCTTCGGCAAATCCGGTTAAATATTTGGGAGCAAATCCGGTTTTTATAGATTCCGAATACGAAACATGGAACATGGATCCTGATGCTTTGCGTAAAGCTTTTGAGACTCACAAAAAGCCGAAGGCCGTGGTGGCGGTTCACCTTTACGGAAATCCTGCAAAGCTTGATGAAATTATGAGCATATGCGATGAGCACGGAGCGGTGCTCATTGAGGACGCGGCTGAAGCCCTTGGCTCTGTATATAAAGGAAAAGAATGCGGAACTTTCGGAAAATTCGGCGCACTTTCCTTTAACGGAAACAAAATCATAACTACTTCCGGCGGCGGAATGCTTCTTTGCAAAGAAAAAGAAGCAGCCGAACATGCGCTTAAATTAGCTACTCAGGCGCGTGAACCCGCTCCCTGGTATCAGCATGAGGAAATAGGTTATAACTATCGCATGAGCAATATTTGTGCGGGAATCGGCCGCGGGCAGGCAAAGGTGCTTCAAAAGCGCGTTGAGCAAAAACACGCAATCTTTGAAAGATACAGCGAAAGGCTTAAAGGAATTCCTGCCCAAATGCAGCCGCAGCTTGACTGCGCAGAAAGCAATCGCTGGCTTTCTGTACTTCTTTTGGAGGAAGGATGCGGTGTTACACCGGCAAAAGTGCTTGAAAAGCTTGCAAAAGAAAACATAGAAGGCCGATATATATGGAAACCGATGAATATGCAGCCGGTTTTTGCGGCAAATGACTTTGTCAGGATTCATGAGCATGCGGTTTGCAACGATTTATTTGCCCGCGGAGTCTGTCTTCCGAGCGATACAAAAATGAGCATGGAAGATGTCGACCGCGTGTGTGAAATTATCAGAGGAATGTTTGAAAAATGAAGCACAAAGCGGGATTTTACGAAAAATACATAAAACGTGCGCTTGATATTGTGCTTTCGGGAATTGCCATGATTGTGCTTTCACCGGTAATGCTCATAACGGCAATTCTTGTGCGCGTTAATCTCGGAAGTCCGGTTGTTTTTTGCCAGGAACGCCCGGGCAAGGACGAAATAATATTCAAAATGCACAAATTTCGTACCATGACAGAAGAGCGGAATGAAAACGGCGAACTTTTACCGGATGAAAAACGCCTTACAGAATTCGGGAAAACGCTGCGCTCCTTAAGCCTTGATGAGCTGCCGGAGCTTTGGGATATCTTCCGCGGCAAAATGAGCATTGTCGGTCCAAGACCTCTGCTGGTAAAATATCTGCCGCTTTATAGTGAAGAACAGCACCATCGTCATGATATAAAACCGGGTTTGACGGGTTGGGCACAGGTAAACGGACGGAATCTGACATCGTGGGAAGAAAGATTTGAGCATGACATTTATTATGTGAATCATGTCAGCTTTTTAATGGATGTTAAAATTGTTTTTGCAACAGTCCGCTGCGTTTTTGCGCGCGAGGGGATAAATGCAGAAGGAAGCGCAACAATGGAAGCGTTTGAAGGAATGGGGACGGCATTGCATGAATAAACAGGTAGTAATTATCGGTGCAGGCGGCCATGGAAAGGTTATAGCAGACATTGTTCGAAAATCCGGAGATAGGGTTCTTGGATTTTTGGATGATAATACGGCGCTGCCTGAAAAAATAGAGGGAATACCGGTTTTGGGCTGTGCGAATGACTATATTAAATATCCTGATGCCGAATTTATAATTGCTATAGGGAATGCTGCTATACGCAGGCAAATTGCAGAACAGCTTAATGGCGTGCGTTGGTACACAGCCATTCATCCTTGCGCGGTTATATCATCCATGGGGGTTAAAATCGGAGAAGGAAGCGCTGTTATGGCAAATGCGGTCATCAATCCCTGTGCCAGTATCGGAAGGCACTGTATCGTCAACACAGCGTCTGTGATAGAGCACGACGATGTAATTGCAGATTACGTCCACATTTCTGTCGGAGCGAAGCTTGGCGGAATGGTATCTGTTGGCGAACAGACTTGGGTTGGCATTGGAGCTGTTGTGAACAACAATATTTCTGTTTACAACCGTTGCATAATAGGCGCCGGAGCGGTGGTTGTTAAAGATATTAAGGAGAGCGGAACTTATGTCGGAGTCCCTGCAAGAAAAATCAAATAAACGGGTTTTGATCCTTGCCAACAATGATGTGGGGCTGTACCGTTTCCGAAAAGACCTGATTGCGGCGTTTCTGAATGCGGGGCATGAGGTATATATCTCCCTGCCTGACGGCGATTTTGTTTCAGAGCTGGTAAAGCTTGGCTGCCGTTTTCTTGACACGCCTATCGACCGCCGCGGTATGAACCCGCTCCGCGACGGCAGGCTGTTTCGCCGGTACTGTGCGATTCTAAAAGAGATTAAACCTGATTTGGTTATTACATACACCATCAAGCCTAACATCTACGGCGGAATTGCCTGCCGCATGGCGCATATCCCTTATGCCGCAAACATTACCGGCCTCGGCAGCGCTATCGAAAACGGCGGCTGGCTCAAGAAATTTGTTTTGGCACTCTATAAACCGGCACTAAAATGCGCAAAAGCGGTATTCTTTGAGAATTCCGAAAACCGGGACATTCTTGCCGTAGCCGGCGTTGTGCCGAACGGGCGGGACGTTGTGCTGAACGGAGCGGGTATCAATCTGAAAGACTATCCTTATCAGCCCTACCCTCAGGATGGCCCGATGCGTTTCCTCTTTGTGGGACGTGTTATGCACGAAAAGGGCGTGGATGAATTCTTTTCCGCTGCAAAGCGGCTGAAGCAGGAGTACGGCGATTCAGTTGAATTTCATGTTGTCGGCTCGTTTGAGGAAAGCTATAAATCTATTATGGACGAATTGGAGCAATCAGGCGTGGTCAAATACCACGGCTATCAGTCTGATATGAGGCCGTTTTACGCCATGGCCGGCTGCGTGGTGCTGCCGTCATATCACGAGGGCATGTCCAATGTACTTTTGGAAGCCGCGGCTTCCGGGCGTCCGCTTATCACCAGCAACATTCCGGGATGCCGTGAAGCTGTGAAGGACGGAATAAGCGGCTTTTTGTGCGAGTGTAAAAATACAGACTCCCTTTTAGACGCAATGATGCGTGTTATTATGCTTTCGGCAGACGAACGCGCACAGATGGGGTGTGCCGGAAGAAAGCTAATGGAAGAAACCTTCGGCAAGGAAAAAGTTGTAGAAGAAACTATCAGAAATTTGGGGATTTTAAATGACTGATTTGGTGGTGCTTATGCTTACAAGCATGGCGATGGCATGGTGCGCAGACCATGTTGTATGGAAAAGGGAAAGCGTAAAAAAAGGACATAGAATGGCAGTTTTTTCCGTTGTCATAACTGTGCTTATGGCGGGGTTTGCCGGTTTGCGCACACGTTGCAATGATACTGGTGCATACAAACATGGTTATGAACTTATTACAGAAGGTTCGCTTGAAAATATAGATATAAATATAGGTTCAAACCCGCTTTTTAATGCTATAAATTATTGGCTTAAAACAAATGGGGTTTCAACGCAGAATTTTTTGATGTTTTGGGCGGTTGTTACTGTTGCTTGCTATATTTTATTTATTCATTTATATTCATCAGATTATCCGCTTACAATCTTTCTTCTGTTTACAACAGGGTGTTATACATTCGTCTTTGCAGGTATAAAGCAAGCAGCAGCAATAGGAATTGCAGCATTAGGAACAATATTTGCGCTTAAAAAGAAATGGCTGCTTTTTGCTTTGTGCATTGTAACCGCATCGCTTATTCATCCATATGCGCTTATGTATTTTGCGGTTCCATTTATGTGTTTTTGTCCATGGAAGAAAAATACATATATTTTATTGGCGGCAGCGCTTTGCTGCGGGTTTCTTTTAAGACCGTTTATCGGCACAATAGTCAATATAACTACTATGATTGGCGAAGAATACACGGTTTCTTCCTTTACCGGTGACGGTGTAAACATATTCCGTGTTCTTGTCTGCAACGTGCCTCTTGTTTTATCGTGGCTCTACAGAAAAAGACTGTTTGCCAATAGTACAAAAGAAGAGAATCTTATGATAAATATGACAATGCTGAATGGTGCAATAATGTTTATCGGTCTTTTCGGAACGGCAAACTATTTCGGGCGCTTGGCAAACTATTTTTTGATTTTTCAATCGCTGTCGCTTCCGTGGATGTTGAAGAAAATCGGCGGCAAGGACGGAAAGCTGCTGACTGCACTTATGGTGCTGGGCTACATTGCGTATTTTTATTATGCTAACGCAATCAACCAGCCGTTCGACCAAGACTTCGCACGTTTGAGCGTGAGGGAGTACCTAAGTTTGTCAGGAGGATGATTTGATATGGAACAAATGCCAAAAGTCAGCATTATTGTGCCTGTCTACAATGTTGAACGATACCTTAGACAGTGCTTGGATAGCTTAGTCAATCAGACCTATCAGAATATTGAAATTATTTGCGTCGATGATGGATCAACGGACGCGAGCAGCGAGATATTGACTGAATATGCTCTGAAAAACAGTAAAGTTCGCGTGATCCGTCAGGAAAACTCCGGGCTTTCCGTAGCTCGCAATGTGGGCTTTTCATTTGCAACGGGCGAGTATGTCATGTATGTAGATAGCGATGACTGGATTGATGTTTACACTTGCGAAAAGGCGGTTTTTAAGGCGGAAGAGCATGCTGCTGACTTGGTGATGTGGCCTTATATTCGAGAATTTCCAAATCGCAGCGCACCAAAAGTCATTTTTTCAGAAGAAAAAACCTTTCATGCAGCGGAATGCCGAGAACTCCAACGTAGAATGGTAGGACTCTTGGGAACAGAACTTGCACATCCTGAAAATGCAGATGCGCTTTGCACGGTGTGGGGAAAGCTCTACCTTCGTGAGCTTATTGCACAAAACGACATTCATTTTACAGATTTGCAGCGTATTGGGACTTATGAGGATGGGCTATTTAATCTCCACTATCTCGCGCATGTGAAAAATGCCACCTATATTCCTGACTATCTGAGCCATTACCGCAAAAATTCCGGAATGACCTCTAAGTATAGGAAAGAACTGGCAGCTCAGTGGAAAAACCTGTTTTCGGATATGCGCGGATATATCGAGAAAGGAGGATATGGTTCTGATTTTGAGCAGGCTCTCAACAATCGCATAAGCTTAAGCATTATCGGTTTGGGGCTGAACGCGGTTGCACTGACTAACAGAAAAGCTTTAGCTGAAATACGAAATATTTTGTCGGATAAAGAATACCGTGCGGCGGTTAAAACGCTGCCCATGCGCTATTTTCCACCGCACTGGTGGGTATTTTTCGCCTGCTGCAAGCTTGATTTTTCCGTTGGCGTATTTGTGCTTTTGAAGTGTATGGAAAGGATAAAAGGATGAACGAAAACCGTGTGCAATACCCAATTCGGGTGTTGAATCTGTTTACCGTTATGGATCGCGGCGGAGCCGAAACCATGGTGATGAACTATTATAGACATATTGACCGAACAAAGGTGCAGTTCGACTTTCTTGTTCACAGGGAACAGCGCGGCGCTTATGATGACGAAATTGAAACGCTGGGCGGCAGGATATATCGTATGTACCCCATTTACCCGCAGAATTTTGCCCGGTACAAGCGTGATATTCGCGTTTTTTTTAAGGATCATCCGGAGTACAGGATAATACATTCCCACATGTCTGAACTGGGGTATTTTGCATTCCGTGAAGCTGAACGGCAAGGCGTCCCGGTACGAATTTGCCATGCACATAATGCACCGAATGGGTTCGATGCGAAAATGATCGTGCGTACCTATTTAAAAAAACGGATGATGCCATATCTGACGCACCTATTTATGTGCGGCGAAGCGTCCGGAAAGTGGCTTTACGGAGAGAAAAACAAAAGCCGTTTTCTTATGCTGAACAACGCTATCGATGCTGTTTCATATATTTACGACCTGTCAAAGCGTGAGGAAATGCGGCGACATCTCGGCCTTGCGGACGAACTGGTCATTGGCCATGTCGGTCGCTTTAACCCACAAAAGAATCATTCATTTCTTATAGATATCTTTGCTGCCTTGCTGAAAAAAGAACCGAACGCGGTTCTTCTTCTTGTCGGTGGTGGTGTGGGAATGTCCAAAATGCAGGAGAAGGTGCAGGAGCTTGGCATAGCAGAGCATGTTCGCTTCTTGGGAGTGCGCAGCGACGTTGCAGACTTGATGAAAGCGATGGATGTGTTTGTGTTCCCGTCGTTGTATGAGGAATGCATTCTGACCGAGGGTTTGGTGGATGTTCTACCTTTATCGGCAGAACCGGAGATTTGGGCGGCAAAGATTCTCGAAAAGAAGAATCTTCCTCGCACTGACCGCCGAAGCGAAATTGCTGCGCATGGCTTCGATATCACTACAGAAGCAGTAAAACTACAGGAGTTTTATTTGAAGGCTTATGAACAAAACTGCTGATCCCATCCTCACCAT
>SFFD01000034.1 GCA_004556975.1 Oscillospiraceae bacterium
GAATATCTTGAGCTGCCGGTAATCATGGGCTGTTACCGGGGAGATTTCTACCGATATTATCTTGTGGACGGTGCTTTTGTACTGGATGCTCACCGGGGTTATTCCTGCTATGACCCAAGATCTGACGGAGCGGCTTACGGTTATATATATACCTACTATTACTATCAAACCGCAGGTTGTAAATATGGACTTAACGATTCTAATGGAAATGTGATTTTCGATCCTGTATTTACCGATGGAATATACATTCCTTTCGAGGACAGATTTGTCGGAACAATAAATAATATTGATTGGGCTTTGCCGGAAGAGGGTTATAAGCTTCTTTTGGACAAGGACAAAAACATCCTTGCCGCATACACCTCAATACGATTTTGTCTTTTTGATGACGGCTCATACATAGGTCTTGCCGGGTATTCCGGCTATGGCGATGACTGGGGGCAAGTTCTCCGAGATAAAAACGGAGAGATTCTTAAAGTAGGTTACCGCTTTATTGACAGGGACGGAAACGAAGTAAGTAAATGTTTCAATGATGTTAAAGAATTTTGGAATGTTAATTCCCCCTCAGACATTATCACCGCCGTTGACGAAAACGGAAGCACTATTGAAATCAAAGCCTCCGACTACATCTGCAAGCCGTAGTTCCCCACAAAAGCAAAAGCCCCCGCCCGCTCCTTTCGGAGCGGGCGGGAGTGTTTTTTATTCCTCGCTGTCTTTTTCCCGGCGCAGAACGCGAACCTTGGTTTTATGGAAGGTTTTCGGCGCGCCATCGGGTGAATCGTCCATTTTTACGGTCAGCATTCCGGTCATAAGGTTCAGGTCGGATACCGTTCCGCAGCCCTCCGGGGTTTTGACGTATGCTCCCACTTTTGGCGTTGTGCGTATTAAATCCTCATAACCCTCCTGCTCATATTTAAGACAGCACATAAGACGCCCGCAGGTGCCCGAAATTTTTGTAGGGTTAAGAGAAAGCCCCTGTTCCTTTGCCATTTTTACCGAAACAGGCATAAACTCTCCGAGAAAGGTGGAACAGCAAAACGGTCTGCCGCAGGGGCCAAGACCGCCGAGCATTTTGGCTTCATCGCGCACGCCTATCTGGCGAAGCTCAATTCTTGTGCGGAATGCCGCGGCAAGGTCTTTTACAAGCTCGCGGAAATCAACGCGGCCGTCCGCGGTAAAATAAAATATTATCTTACTGCCGTCAAAGGCATATTCCGCACCCACAAGCTTCATATCCAAACCGTGAGCGGCAACCTTCTCTTCGCATTTTTTTATTGCCTGCTCCTCAAAAATATGATTCTCTTTAAGACGCTCAAGGTCGTCTTCGTTTGCAAGGCGGATTACCTTTTTAAGCGGCGGAACAACCCGCGAGTTGTCCACAAAGCGGTTGTCGGCGGCGACTTCGCCGCATTCCTTGCCACGGCTTGTTTCAACTATAACCCTGTCACCGATGGAATACTGCATCCCGTTCGGATCAAAATAATATACTTTGCCGACTTCTTTAAAGCGAACGCCGATGACTTCTGTTTTATCGCTCATAAACTTCCTCCGAGCACGGCGGAAAGCTTTGCGCAAAGCCAGCTTTGGATAAGCTCCGGCATACAGTTCTGAAACGCAGCCTCTTTCCCCCGAGATAATATTTCCATTATTTTGACCGCTTGTACAGGTTTTATTCTTATCGGCGCGGTCCTTCCTGCGGCAGAATCAACGCCGCATCTTCCGATTATATTGCTTAAAATTTCTATATATTCACAAAGAGAAGCCCTGTCGCCCGCCGCAGAGGCAAGCCCTGCCGCAAGGTCATAGCTTTTTGCGCAGCGAATAAGCTCCGGCGTATTAAACGCAAGCTTTGCAAGGGGCAGCCTGCCTTCTTCAAAAGCAGTCCGTGCCCTTCCCAGATTGCCGGCATATGCCATGGCAAGAAGATCCGCATCCTCTGCCGAAAGCTCCGGCAAAACGCTTTTAAGGCGAAGAGCGCATTCGCCGTCCGAAAAAGGTTCCAGTTTATAAAGAGTACAGCGGCTTATTACCGTATCAAGAAGCATTCCGGCGTTCTGACATGTCATTATGAATCTTGCGTGTTCCGGCGGCTCCTCCAGTGATTTAAGCAGAGCGTTCTGCGCCTCTGCGGTCATATTCTGAATTTCAAGAAGGACATAGATTTTTATATCGGATTCGTTCGGCGCAAGCCAAAGGGACTCTTTTATCTCCCTTATGCTTTCAATGTGAAAGCTGCGCGCGGCGCCGCTTCCGTCATAAATTTCCACATCCGGGTGATTGCCTCCGTCAATCTTTTTGCAGACGGAGCAGCGGCCGCAGGGCGGATTTTGGCTTTTGCAAAGCAAAGCTTTGCAAAGCCAAAGGGCAAGCTCGCGCTTGCCGACCCCGGGTTCGCCTTCAATCAGCACAGCATGAGAAAGCAGACCCTCCGCAGCTGCTGCGGAAAGCTGCTTTTTAAGCTCGGTCGCTATGGGCATGGGCTTTTAAACCTTCTCGAAGCGTTCGACATTCATTACGAAGACGATTGCTCCGCCTACAGTTACCTCAACCGGAAACGCGGAATACATTCCCACATCCACCATTCCTGCGCTTGGCACCATCTGTTTGCGTTTTTTGCTGTGCTTTGCGATGATGTCAATAACTTCGCTTACCTTATCATCGTCAACGCCGATAAGGAAGGTGGTATTTCCGCTCATAAGGAAACCGCCGGTGGTGGCAAGCTTTGTGACGGAAAATCTTGCTTTGGTAAGTGCTGCGGAAACGGCGTTGCTGTCGTCGCCGGAGACTACTGCCATAATCATTTTCATAATATATGATCCTCCTTTTTAAAGAAAGAATAAGACATATTTATTTTACGACATTGATTTCATCTATGCCGTATTTTATAAGCAAGCTTTGCAGCTTTTCGTCGATAATTTCGCCCGGGGAAGCAAGGGCAATGCACGGCGGGCAGGGCATAACAAGGCTTGCTGCCGTTCTTTTGCAAGCGTCTTTTGTCTTTATGAGCACGCTTTCGGCAAAGGTCGCCTCTCTTATGCTCAAAGCCCTCTGCGGCATATGGGAAAGGCGTTCTTCCGGGGCGGCACAGCCGTTTCCTGCGGTATCTTCTATAAACTTTGCCACATTTGCGAAGTCTTCTTCCGTATTAAACGGCGAAGCCATGAGCACCGCCCACTCGGAGTTAACATATTCCGGCTCAATTTTGTGTCTGCGCAAAGCAATGCCGAATTCTTCGGCTGTCATTCCGGAAGAGGTTACCGAAAGAGTAAGGCGTGCCGGTTCAACATTTCGGGTTTTTGGAGCAAGACCGTGCTCAAAAGCGTGGTAGCGAAGATTTGCGACTTTGCCGTTGAGCATGGCAAAATCCCTGCGTGCCTTTGTTTCAAGATACTCTATGCAGCTGTCTGCCGAAAGCATTATCAAATAGCTTGGGCTTGTGGAACCGAAAAGGCGCATTTTTTCTTTTGCCTTGCCGTAAAGCTCTTTTTTTGCAAGATGAAGCAGCGCTCCGCCGGTGCAGACAGGCAGGGATTTGTGCAGAGAATCAGCCGAGGCGTCCGCGCCGAGGGCAATGGGGTGCATTTCCGTAGGGAAAAAGTGCAGGTGTGCCCCGTGAGCGTTATCCACCAGAAGCGTGGCGCCGTGCTCGTGAGCAATTTTTGAGCACGCGGCAATATCCGTGAGCACGCCGAAGTAATCCGGCGAGGTAACATAGACGGCTTTTGCCTGGGGGTTCTGCTCCAACGCGGCGGCAAGCTCCGCCGTGCTTCGCGGATTTATCCACACCACGTTCAAATCGAGCAGGGCGGCGGTATTCACCGCGGAGGCATGGCAGTTGCGGCACATAATCACGGTGTCGCCGGGATTAAGAAAAGTCGCAAGCATTCCCTGTATGCACAGAGTAGAGCCGCCCGCGGAAAGCAGCGAAGCACCCGCGCCGTAAATTTCGGCAAAGCGCTCTTCCGCTTCGCGTATTGCGCCGGAAGCTTCAAAAAGGCTGTCTGCCCCTTCAACCTCCGTTATATCATATTTATAGTAATCGGGAAAACATTCCGCGCCCTTGTGCCCCGGCATATGAAAGCGCGAAAGCCCCTTGTTTACATATTCGTCAACAGCTTTACAAAGAGGAGTAGTCATTTTTTCAGCTTATTTTTCAGCTTGTTCAGCTTGGAATTAAGTTTGGTAGCGTGCTTTACCATTTTCATGGCAAAAGGACGGTAGATTATATCAAATTCGCCGGGAAGCTCGTCCACCTGACCGTTAAAGCCGCGCTTGAAACGGTAAAGTCCGTAAAGGTGGTCGTTTTCGTTTTCCGTATCCCCTGAAATTCCCTGAAAATCATATACGGTGCAGCCGGTTTCTATGGCCCACTTTATCATTTCCCACTGGATGAGGTAGTTTGGCATAACGTTGCGGAAGGCATTATCGGAAGCGCCGTAAACATAGTCGCATTTTCCGGCATAGTTTGTGGTAATGGTTCCGCATACCGCCTGCCCCTGATAAAAGCCCATATAAAGTCGGCAGTGTTCGCCGAGGGAATCCAGCATACGCTCGAAATATTCCTTCGGGCGGATATTGAAGCCGTCCCTTTCCCCGGTGGTCTTCATAATACGCATAAATTCGTCAAGGTACTCCTTGCCGACGACTTTAATCTCGACGCCGTGCTTCATAGCTACGCGGATATTGTAGCGGCACTTTTGCGTAAGCGCCATAAAGACCTCGTCCTCGGTTCTGCCGTCAAGATAAAGGCGGTAATTGAAGCGGCACTGTATGGTTTCAAATCCGGTGGGACCGTATTTGCGCTTAAATCCCATTTCGTCCATAATTTTGAGGAAGTCCCCGTCTGAAGCCGGAATATCCGGGTCCATTTTGAAGTCGTGCGCCTTATATTTTTTTGCAAGGACGTTTATGCCGTCCATCAGGTCGGCAAGCACGGCTTTATCGTGCAAATCGCAGACGGGACCCCGCGGCGCATAAAGAAAGCTTGTGCCGATAAGCGGAATTTTTTGTATAAGCACCGAAATTCCGCCCACAATCGCGCCTTCGGCATTGCGGGAAACCACAACCTCGTGCTGCCAGTTGTTTTTTACGCCGTACCAGCGTGTGGACTGGGTAAAGCAGCCCTGGGGATGCTTAAGGCAGAACTGTTCATATTCCGGATAAAGAGAAACGTCAAGAATCTCCATTTCATTCCTCCGTGATTATCTTATAGTTACGCTCGACATTTTCGGCCTTCCAGCCGTAGCTTCTGTCGGAGAGGTCGTCGCCCGGGCGGTAAACCGGGCGCGCGGATTCTTTGAACTCGCGCCAGCCGGTGCCGTCAAAGCGGCGGTTCATTGGGCAGATATCGGTGCAGCAATCGCAGCCGCAGACGAAGCCGACTTTTCTAATCAGTGCTTCATCCTCCGGGGTAAGCTCCTTTTTCATCTGATTGATATAGGAAACGCATTTTTCCCGAACGAAGCCGTTTTCGGTAAGCGCCCCGTTAGGGCAATGCTCGGTGCAAAGTCCGCATTCAAAGCAGCTTCCCGGCATTTTTTTGGAGCGGGCAAATCGCCTGTCGGTAACAATTTCGCCGATGGCACAGCGTGTTCCGTACGCCTTGCTTATAAGCAGGTTGTTGCGCCCGCGGATTCCGAGACCTGCAAGGTTCGCGGCGCGAACCTCTGCAATGGGTGAGGAATCCACAAAAAACTTAAATGTATTTTCCGGGAACGCCCGGCGCAGAATTTCAGTCGCCACCGCAAGATGCTCCGCCGCAACGTCGTGATAGTTGCGGCCCACGGCAAAGCGGGCGACGTTGCGTCCTTCGTTCATGCCGGTATCCCAGGGAATAAGGCACACTATAACGGAATCCATTCCGTCAAAAAGCTCGCGTTTTTTGAAGCCGGTTCCCGGAAGGGTGTCTTCATATGCGGCTACCCCATAGTGTTCAATTCCGGCAGCTGCCATAACTTCGTCAAGAATCATTTCAGTTACCCCAATACTTTCTGTCAAGGCTGCGGTATTGCAGCGCTTCGGCTATATGCTTTGTGTCTATATTCTCACTTTCGTCAAGGTCGGCTATGGTGCGGGCAACCTTGAGTATTCTGTCGTAGGCGCGGGCTGAAAGCCCCATCTTTTCAAAAGCGTTTTTCAAAAGCAGTTTTGCTCCGTCGGTCAGAACGCAGTATTGCTGAATCATTGCGGGAGTAAGCATTGCGTTGCAGGTAATGCCCGTTCCGGCATATCTTTCATTCTGAATTTTTCTTGCTGCGTTCACCCTGGCACGGATAACCTCGGAAGATTCCGCCCTGCGCGTGCTTGAAAGGTCGTCAAACTCCACGGGCATTACCTCCACATGGATGTCGATTCTGTCCAAAAGCGGGCCTGAAACCTTTGCAAGATAGCGCGAAACCGCCATGGGAGTACAGGTGCATTTTCGTGTAGGGTGACCGTAATAGCCGCAGGGACAGGGATTCATTGCCGCAACCAGCATTACGGAACAAGGATAGGTAAGTCTTCCCGCCGCGCGGGAAATTGTCACCACTCCGTCCTCAAGCGGCTGGCGAAGCACCTCCATGGCGTTGCGGTTATATTCGGGCAGCTCGTCCAGAAAAAGTACTCCGTTGTGAGCAAGAGAAATTTCTCCCGGTTTCGGTATACTTCCTCCGCCGGTAAGCCCTGCGGGCGAAACGGTATGGTGCGGCGCGCGGAAAGGTCTGCGGGTCACCAGCGAAGCTCCCTCCTGCAGGGTTCCGCAAATGGAGTGAATTTTTGTTGTTTCAATGGATTCCTCAAAGGTCATTTCCGGCAAAATTGACGGAAGGCGCTTTGCAAGCATGCTTTTGCCCGCTCCGGGCGGGCCTATAAGAAGAATGTTATGAAAGCCGGCCGCGGCGATTTCAAGGGCGCGCTTTGCCTCATACTGTCCTTTAACATCGGCAAAATCCGGTTCCGGCATACGCGGCGTGGTGTTTTTATAATTTTCCGCACGCACCGGCTGCATAAGCTCCTCTCCGGTAAGGTGTTTTACTACCTGTGTGACGGACTTTGCGGCGTAGACCTCGATTCCCTCCACCACGGAGCCTTCCGGGGCGTTGCCCTTCGGGATAAAAATTTTGTTTATGCCCAGGCGCTTTGCTTCAAGCACCATGGGAAGAATTCCCGCAACGGGTTTTATTGTTCCCTCAAGAGAAAGCTCGCCGATAAAGGCGCAGCCTTCAAAGTCCGCTTCAATCTGGCAATCGGCGCGAAGAATCCCGAGCAGAATCGGCAGGTCATAAAGTGAACCTGCCTTTTTTATGTCGCTTGGGGCAAGGTTCACCACAATTTTTCCAACAGGAAACATAAAACCGCTGTTAAAAATAGCGGTATGCACCCTGTCGCGGGATTCCTTTACGGCGGCGTCCGGCAGACCGACTATGTCAAAGCCTGGAAACGAATCAGAAAGATCCACTTCCACAGCGACCTTGTATGCGTTTATGCCTAAAATGCCCATTCCGGTGCAGGAACAAAACACGCCGAACCCCTCCCCTGCTTTTGTTTATACTTAATCAATTTATTATATAACATATTGCAATAAAAATACAAGTGAAAAATGGATTTTTTGCGGAACAGAAAGATTCCCCGGCTTAACCGCGCAAATAATGCCGCAAAAAAAGCCTCCCTTGCGGGAGGCTTTGTCTGCTACATTTCGTTCCAGCCATCGGAAATAAGCTGAGGCACAAGCTTTCCGGAGGAAAGCTCCGTAATTCCGTGCTCAAAGGCGGGAATTTCTTCTTTTCGTATGCGCACTGCGGTGCTCACGTCTTCGCCGAATTGCGTGCTCAAAACAAGCACGCCGTGCTCATTGAGGTAATATTCCAGCTTGCCGAAAAAATCGTACCCGCAGCGGAGCAAAAAATCCGCGCTTTGCGCCATAATTTTGATTTTTGCCGCTTGAACCGCAATTTTTGCTCCTTCGGAATAAGCGCGCACAAGACCGCCAACCCCAAGAAGCGTTCCGCCGAAATACCGCGTGACCACACAGCAAACGTTGGTAAGCTCCGCGCCGTTTATCACGTTGAGCACCGGCACGCCGCCCGTTCCCTGCGGCTCGCCGTCGTCGCTGGCACGGCGTATCTGCCCCTCCCTCAGGGAATAGGCATAAACATTGTGGGTGGCGTCGCGGTATTTTGCCCGCATTTCGTTAATAAAGGCAATGGCTTCGTCCTCGCTTTGTACCGGAGCAATATGTCCGATAAATCTTGACTTTTTCTCTGTGAATTCATCCTCTGCAAAGGCGCTTACTGTTCTGTATTCGGGCATCGGATTCTCCTCAGTCAAGGCCCAGCAGCTTCGTGACTTCCGTTTTAAGTGCTTCGCCCTGTGCTTTTACGGCGGCTTCGCTGTCTGCCTTTACGGAATAATATATTTTTATTTTGGGTTCCGTGCCGGAGGGACGGACTATAAAGCCGCAGCCTCCCTCCAGCGTATATTCAATCATATTGGCTTCGGGAGCAAAATCCTTTGCTTTCTCTACCGCTTTGCCGCAGACAGAGGTAAGCGGATTTCTGCGAAGATCCGACATTATTGCGGCAATGCGGTTTGCGCCTTCGGCGCCTTCGCAGTAAAAATTGTCCTGAAAGTCATAATAACGGCCGAATTCGCTTTGAATATTTTCAAGGGCTTCGCCGAGGGTGGTTTTGCGCATTTTCCAGTAGTTTGCCATCTCGCAGATAAGCAGCGAAGCGTCAATTCCGTCCTTATCCCTCACATAGGTGCCGGAAAGATAGCCGCAGCTTTCCTCAAAGCCAAAGATGAAACGCTCCGGCGATTTTTGTTCCTCCAGTTCGGCAATAACCTTGCCTATAAAGCGAAAACCGGTAAACACACGGCGCATTTCAGCGCCGTAATGCTCTGCCACGGCGTCTGCAAGGCGGCTTGAAACCAGCGAGCGAACGGCAACGGGGTTTTCCGGCATATTATTGTTTTCAAGGCGTGCGCGGCAAATAAAATCAAGCAGCAGAACGCCGATTTCGTTGCCGGAGAAAAGGCGGAAGCTGCCGTCCGCTTCCCTGCTTGCAACGCCTACGCGGTCGGCATCCGGGTCGGTGGCAAGAACAATATCCGCGCCCTCCCGCTGTGCCTGTGCAAGGGCCAAAGAAAGCGCCTCTTTAAGCTCCGGGTTCGGAAATGGACAGGTGGTAAAAGCGCTGTCCGGGCGCTCCTGTTCGCGCACCATGGAAATGTTGCCGAAGCCCGCAAGGGAAAGCGCATTGACCACGGGGATTGCTCCCGTGCCGTTAAGCGGAGTATAAACCACCGTCAGCTCGTTATCGCAATGATGGGTGCGGTCAACGCCCTCTTTAATGACGCGCGCATAATATCTGCGCCAAAAGCTGTCGGGAATTATCACTATTTTCTTTTCTGCGGCTGCGGCGTCAAAGTCGCAGATTGCCGCGCCCTTTAGGACATCCACCCGCTTGATTTCCTCTGTAATTTCTGCCGCAACCTCCGGCGAAATCTGGCACCCGTCGCTGCCGTAAACTTTATATCCATTGTATTTGGCGGGGTTATGGCTTGCCGTTACCACTATGCCCGCGTCGCAAAAGCGCTCGCGCACGGCATAGGAAAGCATCGGCGTAGGAGCCGGCGCTCCGTAAAGCCACACCTTAATTCCGTTCGCGGAAAGAACCGCCGCAGCGTCTTTGGCAAATTTTTCTGAATTTTTTCTTGTATCATAGGCAATCGCAACGGAAGCACCGCTTTTTTTGCCGTTAAGATAATTGGCAAGGCCCTGTGTTGCCTGGCGCACGGTATATATATTCATTCTGTTGGTGCCCGCTCCAAGCACTCCGCGAAGACCCGCGGTGCCGAAATCCAGGCTTTTAAAAAAGCGGTCGAAAATTTCGCTTTCGTTTCCCTCAATATTGGCAAGGTCGGCGGCAAGCTCTTCGTCACGCACAAATTGTTTCCATTCAAGATATTTTTCCGTTTCGGACATTTTAAAGCATCCTCCCACATCAAATATTTTTGTTATCTTTTATTATAACTTTTATAAATGCGAAGCGCAACAGTTTTGAAAAAGGCAAAGGATTTTTATTTTTGCAAAATATTCTTTCACGCCGCGCTTCATATTTAAGACCGTATCGGGATTTTATGTTAAGCATTTCAAGACTGAAAGAAAAAAAGCCTTCCCGAAAAGGGAAGGCTTTTGAGTTTTGTGAAATCAGTCCATACCGAAACGCTTTTTGAATCTGTCGACGCGGCCGCCGGTATCAACAAGCTTCTGACGACCGGTGTAGAAAGGATGGCACTTGGAGCAAACCTCTACGTGGATATCCTGCTTGGTGGAACCGGTCTCCCACACAGCGCCGCAAGCGCAAGTTATAGTTGCGGGTTTGTAGTTAGGATGAATTCCCTCTTTCATTTATGTCACCTCTTTCTTTCGAGCTTTGTATAACAAGTCCCTGCATAACAAGTACTTTTTTACATCAGTATTGCTATAATATCACAAACCGCCATGGATTGCAATAGCTTTTTTCTGAAAATTCTTTCCTTTGGTATAAATTTTTTATTTCCAAAGACCTTTGGGATACGTTCCCTCGTCGGTAAGCTTTAGCAACGCGGCGGCAAGCTCCGGAGTATCCTCTTTATAAGTCATGCCGTACCATTTGTCGGGGCATTCTTCCACCTTTACGGTTACTTTTCCCTCGCGCAGAAGCGCACCCACCACATTGGGAAGATAGCATTCCGCTTTCTTCACATTAAGCGGAAGTTCGTTTTTAACAAATTCCGCCATTGCTTCATCAAGATAATCGAAAATATCCGGCGTAAATCCCCAGAAATTCATGGAAACCGGCGTGCCTGCGGGAAGCTCCGTCCAGGTCATTCCGTCATCTTCGGTAAAGGCGGCGCATTCGCCGCGCTTTTCAACGTGGGTACGCTCGTTAATTTCGGCAAGCATTCCGTTTTCGGTGCGGCAAACGCCCCTGGCGACGCTTCCCTTATCTGTTACGGTATTTTCAATGCGATAGCCCATCATGGCGTACTGATTTTTGCCCTTCATTTCATCAAGACAGCTTTTGATTAGAGCAAAGGCGTGGCTTCCGTAATAATCGTCGGCGTTGATTACGGCAAATGGGCCGTCAACATGGCCGCGGCAAAGAGCAATAGCCTCCGCTGTTCCGAGAGGCTTTGTTCTTCCCTGCTTTGCATATTCCGGGTCTATTTCCTGAAAAACATAATCGGTTTCCATAAATTCAGAAACCGGATCTCCTATTTCTTCACGAAAATCCTTCTCAAGGCTTTTATTGATGATAAAAACCACCTTTTTAAAGCCTGCTTTATATGCGTCATACATGGAAAAATCAATAATTTTTTCTCCGCACGGCCCTACCGGAGTTATCTGCTTTGCGCCGCCGTAACGGCTTCCGATACCCGCCGCCAGAATAACAAGGGTTGCATCCATAGATTCTGTCTTCTTTCGTTTTTGTAATATATAGTTAATTTTATATGTTCATAATATGCTTATATGCGTGAGAGCCCGTTTTCTTCAAGTCGTCTGATAACGGCCAGAGGCTCTTTTGAGCGTGAAAGCAGAGCCATTGCCTCAAATACAAAGGCACGGTTTGCCGCCTGAGCGGAAAGCGCAGCAAGATTAGCGTTATATACTTGGGCAGTCATCTCTCCGCGCACGCAGGTAACATCCGTTACCTGTGCGGGAAGGTTGTGCATAAGCACCGCGCAATCGCAGGCGTTCTCAAGCATTTCCTCTGTGCATTCCCAGTCTTTATACTGTTCGTTCTGCTCGCGAAGCTCGCTTTCAAGCAGCTCGACAGAAGCGGCGCGGTGCGCTTCGCAAAGCTCCGTGCGCTTTTCAATAAAGGAATAGGGCGCCCAGTTTATCGGGTAAACAATCTCTGCTCCGTCAAAGGCTTCGGCCATGGTGCCGACACGCTCAAAGCTTCCTCCGGAAGCCTTGGCATTCTCTGAAGCGCGGTCATAAGCGTCCGGAGAGAGGTCATAGCCCTTGGGATGGGCAAGGACAACATTCATCCCGAAACGGGTAAAAAGGGATATCAGCCCCTGTGGAACGGCAAAGGGCGTTGTTCCCGACGGAGAATACGCCCATGTTACGGCAATTTTGCGCCCGGCAAGCTGCTCCGTTCCGCCAAAGCGCTGCGCCAGATATGAAAGGTCGGAAATTGTCTGAAGCGGGCTGTCCTCATCACTTCCCAAATTTATCACGCACGGTTTGCGCCCGTCGGCACAGCTTTCCTTTATGCATGCCGAAAGGCGGCGGATATAGCCGGAGCTTTTGCCTGCATATTCGCAGTCGCGCACGGCTATAACATCTGCGCACCCCGCGGTAAACAGGGTTGCCAGCGTTGCGGAATTGGCAAAATCCCTTCCGTTTTTTTCAAAGAGCGAAAGCCCCGAAAGGGCGCAGCCAAACCCTGCCGCAAGCTCAATTCCGGTTTCTTTGCCGCTGTTGGTAACCGTAACTGCGGCGCCGCCGTCAAAAACTTTTGTTGAAGCGCCGTTTTTATAAAGCGCCGCAAGCCTTCCGGCAACATCCGCGACTGTTTTTATCTCATCATCGGCAAGATACCAGGTTTTAAGAAAATCCTTTCCGAAAAGCGGGTTTCCCTCTTTATTTTCAAGCGACATAGCAATCCTCCCTGCTGCGGCTTTTTACTGAATCATTATACCAATGTCTTCCACACAATTCAATAAATTTTTATGAACTTTTATTTACCGAAGTTTTTCGCGCAGAAACAGAACAGCGCGCGCTGTGTTCCGGCGCGTTGTTCTGCTATTTTTCCGTATTGACAAAAATATTCATGCCGTCGGTTATAAACGTCACCGTGCCGTCAAGGTCGGTGCGAAACACTCTTATTCCGCGCTGTTTAAGCGCCGACTTTACTCTTTGATGGGGGTGGCCGTGAACATTGCCCGCGCCGCAAAGAAACACCGCATAGCGCGGCTTTGCCGCATCAAGCAGCTCCTCTGTGGTTGAAGTGGCGCTGCCGTGGTGACCGCATTTTAAAACATCGCATGAAAGATTCGCTTCTGACGCAATTAAATCATGCTCTGCCTTGGCTTCCATATCACCGGTAAAAAGAAACTCTGTTTTGCCAAAGGTGAATTTAGCGGCCACCGACCAGTTGTTGATTTCGTCAAAATAGCACTCATCCGAAGAGAGAACCTCAAGCACCGCGCCTTCACCCAAATCAAAGGCAAGGTTGGGGCGCGCATAAACAACGGAGCAGCCCTCCTCATTTTCCGCCGCGCGGATTACTTCATTGTAGAGCAAAGGTTCGGAAATATATTCTTCCGGAATTTCCGGAAGAAGCAGCCGTTCCACTGTGAATTCACTGAAAACCGCCGTCATTGAACCTATATGGTCCGAATGAGGATGTGTAGCCACCGCAAGATCGATTTTACTGACTCCGCGGCTTTTAAGTGCAGAGCACACCGTCTCTTTGCTTCCCGCATCGCCAGAGTCTATGAGCACGACGGAGTTTTCCGTGCGAATCAAAATACAGTCGGATTGACCCGTATTCACAAAGCACACCTCGGCCGTGCCGCTTTTTAGGACATTGTCTTTTGCGGTAAAACAGGCAAAAAGCGGCTTGAGCGTCGCATAAAATGCAAAAATTGCCACAGCTGCGCAAATTATGAGCACTGTTTTACGCACATATACCGATTTGAGCATTGCAGTCACCGCTTTCTTGCATACCGGCAAGCAATATTTTGTCGCTTTACTACCGACGTTTTATTTTCTCCACGCTTTTGCCCTTGGCAAGTTCATCCACAAGCTTGTCAAGGCATCGAATATTCCGCATTAACGGGTCTTCGATTTCTTCAAGCTTTACTCCGCAGATGCTTCCTTTTATGAGCACGCTGTTTGGGTTAATCATGGGCGCGTTTTGAAAAAACTCGCCGTATGTTGTTCCGTTATGTTTTGCCTGTTCAATCTGACACGAATTATAACCGGTCAGCCATGTAATAATCCCGTCCACCTCGGACTGCGTTCGGTTTTTGCGAACAGCTTTTGCCACCAAAAGAGAATATACCTTGGCAAAGGGCATGGCATATATTTTTTCTTTTTCCGTAACGCGCCGCCTTCTTTTTTATCCTTCAATTTCTTACCGAAAATGT
>SFFD01000077.1 GCA_004556975.1 Oscillospiraceae bacterium
GATCAAAGCCCACGCGGAAAGCCATGGAGAAAGTGTCAACGGCTTTGTGAATCGTGCTATTGATGAAACAATGGAGCGGGAAAAGTCAGATCAATAGAGAACGTATGTTTTGATAAAAGTCAACAGCGAAAATTCGCTAGTGAGACTTTCAGCGGGCGGAAAAACACAGATGAAAATATATAATATCATCGGCGGCGTAAATGGAGCGGGCAAGAGCAGCCTAACCGGTTCTTTGAAATACCAGCGTTCCGACTTGGGCACTATCATTGACGTGGACAAGATTACGGCGCAGATGGGCGGCGATCCCCTGACAGGCGGTAAAGCTGCCGTTGCCAAAATCCGGGAGTGCATGGAAAAAAGGGTCAGCTTTACGCAGGAAACAACGCTTGCCGGGTACCGCACCGAACGCACCGCCAAAGAAGCGAAAGAAGCAGGCTATTATATCCGCCTTTTTTATGTTGGGCTGGATACCGTTCAGGAAAGCCTGAAACGCATTCAAAACCGCGTGGAAAAGGGTGGGCATGATATTCCACCGGATGATGTGAAACGCCGTTTCTCAGGCCGTTTTGAAGCGTTGGCGAAGGTGCTTCCCTATTGTGATGAAGCAATCTTTTTTGACAATGACAACGGATTCCGGGAAGTAGGCGAATACCGGAACGGGGAACTTGTCCCATTTGGCGATAGCCCGGAATGGTTCCGCCAGCTTGCCGAATATCTCAGGGAAAACCCTTAAATCATTGCCATTTGCATGAGCGGGCATGAGATGTTATCCCAGAATCGACAGAAACACGCCAAAATTAGGCCAAATTAAAGAGTTTATGTGTTTTGCGTGTCTTTTCCCATCTGTCAACAAAAACGCAAAATAGACGGCAAAACGACGGCTTATAAAACAAACCCGCTCAAATCAAAAAAACAGACCTGCTCACGGCCTTTGTTGGCTCATGTAGCAGGTCTTTTGTTTTGTGCTTATACCCCCACACCCACGCGCATCCGGCATTTTCTCTGAAATGTCTTGAACCCTCACGATAAAGCGTATATATACATACCCGCTTTTTCCCGAATGGGGGGAGCGTTATCGCTTTTCCCCCTTCCTAAAAACATTTGACAGAGTTGGAAAGAGTGACCCACGCCATTAGAGGCCCCCGGGCATTGCACGTTAAGGGGTAGGGGGGTATCTTTCTTGCCTGTTGGCTTTTTGTTATTCTTCCCGCGTTCGCTGCCATCGCTAGCGGTCGTTAGCGTTCGCTTTTCTGAAAACCGTTCGCTTTTTTCGCTTTTTAGGTCTCGCTTTCTTGCTCGCTGTCCACTGGTCGTCCACTGGACGTCAATCTGCTGTCCAGCTTCTCCACTGTGATTTCCACAGAAGACGCGCCCAGCTGGCGAAACATGCCAAACCCCGTCTTGTACGCGTTCCGATCTATGATATCCTCCCGCCATGCTTTCAGCTTCCGCAGGTTTGCCCCACGCCGCAGGCCGCGCAGCGCGTTTGATTCTTGAACCCGGACATACTGGAACGTGCAGCCTTGCCGCTCGGCAATCTCTTTGAGCTTTTCCCCACGATAGAACCGCCCCCGGATGGTATCGGCTTCCTGCGGCTTTAGCGTATCAAGGCAGCTTTCCAGCACGTCATGAAGCTGCTGCGTGTATACCCGCTCAAAGCTGCTTTCTATGGCCTGTTCTGCGGCCTTGTCCGGTATAACATCCCCCAACGAGATATCTTCATTTTCTCCGGCAATCGGGCTTTCAAGACTGATACAGCGGTTGAGCGGGTCAAACTTTTCACGGCCATATTTTACATCCAGCATTTGCGCCCATCGGTTTAGCAGGTGGCGTTTCAGGTAGGTTGTCAGCTTGTACCCCGATTCCGCCTTGAAGCTTGCTGCGGTGTCCATCATGGCAAAATATCCGGCTTGTATCAGGTCTTCAATTTCCACCCCGGATCGTGCACATGTGACCTGTGAGCGGGCATAATACCGCCCGGCCAATAGAGTGACAAGCTTTTCCACCCGCTCCCACAAAAGGGAATACAGGCCGGTTTCTCCCCGCTGTATCCTCACGGCTAGTTCTTCATTGGTCATTTGCAGCAGCCCCTTTTCAGTGATATAATAAGCGTATCGGCTGGGGCTGGCGTATCTATTGCGCTGGCCTTTTTTATGCGGTATTTTGTTCTTTTTTTGTGCAATATTTTGCGTTTTTTCGTCTCCGCTTTTTAACGATGGGAAGATCGTCCAAATATCACATTTATCCCATTTCGGGAATTTTTCTTTTTGGTGGGTTCGGCGTAGGTGTCTGGCAAGCTATTTCCCCACAAGGCATGCCCCCGGGGGGATTGTACCCAGCAGGGAACCGCCAATATTTAAGCCGGCTTCCCGTTCTTTCTTTGTTCTAAATCCTTTACCGT
This sequence comes from Oscillospiraceae bacterium, assembly GCA_004556975.1. Classification (GTDB taxonomy): domain Bacteria; phylum Bacillota; class Clostridia; order Oscillospirales; family Ruminococcaceae; genus UMGS1668. The sequence continues at coordinate 2,402 of SFFD01000077.1, forward strand.
GCGTTCCATTGCGTCCAGCATGTGCGCCCGCGCTTTTGGTTCTTCCGGAAGTTCCTGCATGACCGCGGCCAGATAATCATACAGGAGCTTTTTCTCTGCTTTTTCTGCTTCCAGCTTTGAAAGCGTTGTGATCTGATAAATAAGGCTTTG
>SFFD01000035.1 GCA_004556975.1 Oscillospiraceae bacterium
CCTGACCATTCTGGGTATCGACACCAACCTGCAGTTCGTCTTCTCGGTCATTATTATTCTGGTAGCCGTTATGCTGGACTTCCTGAAGTATGTGCAGAAGAAATAATCCTTTGTTCTTTTAAGCATTTCATAACCTTTAAAACCGCAAAGCGCTTTGGCGCTTTGCGGTTTTTTATACTTTGCCCCATTTTGGCACACAAGACACCTTGCATGCAAAGCCGCAATGCATTACCATAAAATAAACTGCAAAAAGGGGATTTTTATGGTGCATGTTGTTTGGGTGGCTATACTTGTGGTCATCTTTTACCTGCTTTTTTGCCTGCTTTTCGTCAATGGGAAGCAGCGGCTGGATATATATATCCGCATCCGGCTGGGCCGCGATTATTGAATCAATAAAATCGGTATACTTTTTTACAAACGTCGGGCAGTCCATCCATGAAACGCTTTCGGCGGAAAACGCAATATATACCGTGTCGATATTATCAAATTTTGCGACATATTCCGCCATCGTAAGGGCTTCTCCGTCTGATTTAAAGGCGTCTTTGGTCTGAATGGTGTTCATATCATAGCCGGTTGCATATGCAAAGGAGGAATATACAAAATATTTTGACGCTGAAACCCCGAAAACAAAATAGTCCCCGACAAAAAGCGTGTTTCTGAAGGCGTATTCGCTTGCGGCTTCGCCCTCCGGCACTATGCCGCCTTTTATTTCAGGTTCTTCCTGCTGCGTTTCTTCCGCGGAAGACGAAGACTCACTGCTGTTTCCGCCCACTATCATGTGCGTATCTTCCCTACTTTCTTCCGAAAGCAGCGAGCTTTGTTCCGATGAGTCTTCGGACATATCGTTATTGACGTTTTTTCTGTTCACAAAGTCTGACGCCATCTGAAAAAAGTCTATAAAAGCATTGGGAAGCTTATAGTCTTTTTCCGCACCGTTCGGATATTTTTTTTCATCATACTTTTGCCAGCCATAAGCAATCAAACAGGAGGAAGCTATTACCGCAACAACTATTATTGCTATTTTAATTACCTTGCTGTACTTTTTTGAGCGCAAAACAACCGTTTTTCTTTTAAACAAGCATTTTCCTCCTTTCTTTCGGCAATAAACGAACTGACTACGATATTATACCATATGTTCAGAATAAGTCTACTTTAATTTTATTAAATTTTAATAAAAAATAAAATTTGCACGCGGTAAAAAAATCCTTGACGGGCAGGATTGTTTTCGATATAATATTACTTGCGCTTGAAACAGTTGCTAGTGTAGCACAGCCGGTAGTGCAGCTGATTCGTAATCAGCAGGTCGCGTGTTCGAGTCACGTCACTAGCTCCATTTATAAAATCCCCCTAAACATATTGTTTTCGGGGATTTTTCTTTTTTTACAAAGCCGATTTAGTTATAATACGGAGATAGCTTTGCTGCCGTATGCCGCATATACTCGCTTTAATATTTACAAATGGTCTGCATTCATTTTTGGCAGACCTTTTTTACTTTACCACGATAAAATTTTTTTGGCGGCGTTGTATTGAAAATCCTAATTGTCCGATATATAATAAACAGTAAAATTAACAGAAATTTTTTCATCAGAAAAGCGGTAATCAAATGAAAATTATAATTAAAATAGGCACTTCTACTTTGACACATTCCTCCGGCTGCATAAATATCCGGCGTATAGAAAAGCTTTGCAAGGTAATAAGCGATATTAAAAACGCCGGAAATGAAGTTATAATGGTTTCTTCCGGAGCAATCGCCATGGGCCGCGGAAAGCTGAACCTTAAAGAGGCGCCCCGGAATGTCGCAGAAAAGCAGGCTTTTGCTGCAGTAGGCCAGTGCGAACTTATGTATGCGTATGACAAAATCTTTTCAGAATACAACCAGACCGTGGCGCAGATTCTTCTTACCGCTGACGACCTTCGCAACCCGGAACGCCACCAAAAATTTGACGACACCATGGAGCAGCTGCTAAATTGGAACGTTTTGCCGATAATCAACGAAAACGATACCGTTTCCACCACAGAAATAAAAATAGGCGACAACGACACCCTTGCCGCAATTGTGGCGGAAAGCACCAATGCGGACCTTCTTGTGCTTATGTCTGACATAGACGGTCTTTTTGACAGCGACCCTCGGCAAAATCCGCACGCAAATTTCATTGAGCATGTTGACGAATGGTCTGACGACCTTATGGAGCTTGGCGGCAATGCGGGAAGCGAACGCGGCACCGGAGGTATGTTTACAAAGCTGAAAGCTGCAAAAATTGCAACGGAAAGCGGCTGCGATATGATTATTATGAACGGCGCATTCCCCGAAAACCTTTATAATATCATTGACGGAAAACCCATCGGCACAAGATTTTTCGCAAAGAAAGGCTGATATTAATGAAAACAAAAGATATTCTTGAAGCAGCAAAAGCAGCTGCGCCTAAGCTTAGAACATATTCCGATAATGAAATAAACGCGGCGCTTTCAAGTATGGCTGACAGCCTTGTATTCAGCACCGAAGAAATCCTTTCGGCAAATGCGGAGGATGTGGCCGCCGCCCGCGAAAAAATGAACGGCGTTATGATTGACCGCCTTGCTTTGAACGAAGAACGAATCCGAGGTATGGCAGACGGAATTTTACAGGTGGCAAAGCTGCCGTCGCCTGTCGGAATAGTTCTTGACCGCGTGGAACGCCCAAACGGTCTTGTTATTGAAAAAACCGGCGTTCCGCTTGGAGTTATTGCCATAATTTACGAAAGCCGGCCCAACGTCACCTCCGATGCGGCTGCCCTTGCCATTAAAAGCGGAAACGCCTGTATTCTGCGCGGCGGAAAAGAAGCTTACCGCTCGTCCAAAGCTATATCCGAGGCGCTGCGCCGAGGCTTGGAATGCGCCGGCTTGCCAAAAGACGCCGTACTTATGGTGGACGATATAAGCCGCGAAAGCGCAAAAGAGCTTATGCTCGCCAAAGGATATATTGACCTTCTTATTCCGCGCGGCGGCGCCGGGCTTATTCGCGCCTGTGTGGAAAACGCCCTTGTTCCCTGCATTGAAACCGGAACAGGCATCTGCCACATTTATGTTGACAATGAAGCCGACCCCGAAATGTCGCTTAACATAGTAGAAAATGCAAAGACAAGCCGCCCTTCCGTATGCAATGCCGAAGAAGTTTTGCTTGTTCACAAAGATATAGCGGCAAAATTTTTACCCATGCTTAAAAAGCGCCTTTGCGATGAACGTGCCGAACGCGGGCTTGTTCCGGTTGAGCTTCGCTGCGACAGCGCCGCGCTGCAATACATAAGCGGCACTCCGGCAGGAGAAAACGACTTTGATACGGAATTTCTTGATTACATTCTTGCCGTAAAGGTTGTAGATTCCGTCGAGGAAGCGGTCAGTCATATAGCGAAGCATTCCACTCATCACAGCGAAGCTATCATCACCGAAAACGGCAAAGCCGCAGAATACTTTACCGCAAATGTTGACAGCGCCGCGGTTTATGTAAACGCTTCCACCCGCTTTACGGACGGCGGCGAATTCGGACTTGGATGTGAAATGGGAATTTCAACACAAAAGCTTCACGCACGCGGCCCGATGGGTCTGCGCGAACTTACAACTTATAAATATATTATTCACGGCAACGGACAAATCCGATGAAACGGAGGCATTAAAATGAAAATTGGGTTTATCGGCGCAGGAAATATGGGCGGAGCGCTTGCAAAGGCCGTAAGCAAATCTATGCCGTCATGTTCGCTGTATATTTCCGACCGAAACGATGATAAAATCAAAGCGCTGCTTAAGGATATAAGCTTCACCGTATCAGACAACGAAGAAATTGCCGAAGAATGTGATTTAATCTTTTTCGGGGTAAAGCCCGGCGCGCTTTCATCAATGATTAACAGCATTAAATGCATTCTTGAGCACCGAAAAAGCAGTTTCACAATAGTGAGCATGGCGGCGGGAGTTACCATTGAAAAGCTTGAAAAATATCTCGGCTTTCCGTGCTCAATTATCAGGATTATGCCGAATACTCCCGTTTCCGTAGGCGAAGGAATAGTTCTTTGGAGTGCAAATGAGCACGCAAACGAAGCGGCAAAGCAGCAGTTTTGCCAAGCTCTTTCCGCTGCAGGCATTCTTGATGAGCTGGATGAGCACCTTATAGACGCCGGCTGTGCACTTTCAGGCTGCGGCCCCGCTTTTGTCTATATGTTTATAAGCGCACTTGCCGACGGCGCTGTTGAATGCGGTCTTCCTCGAAACAAAGCGCTTGAATATGCCGCGCAGACCCTTGTCGGCTCCGCAAGGCTTGCGCTTGAAAGCGACGAGCACCCAGAGGCGCTTAAAGACGCAGTTTGCAGTCCGGGCGGTTCCACCATTGCGGGTGTGCACGCACTTGAAAGCGGCGCTTTCCGCGCCGCAGTTATGAACGCGGTAAACGCCGCGTTTGACCGAACACGCAAACTTGGAAAATAAATATGTTTTTGTGAATAGAATACCGCGGAGAATTTCCTTCTTTCTCCGCGGTTTATTTTTTGTATTAAAACAAAAATCCTTAAAAATATTTTAATTTTCGACAAAAATTTTTTTATATATATTTAATTTTAAAAATATTGTGTTATACTAAATTTCTACGACAAAATATATTTTTCAGGTGCGTTATGTTTAAAAATTTGACAAAAGAAACTATTAAAGAACATCTTTCCGAAGCTGTTTCGGTTATATATTTTCCTCTTACGCTTGTCTATCTTGAGATTGCTTTAAAAATAAAGGCTTCTCCGGATACGGTTACATTTTGGCTGCCCGCGCTTTTGTTTTCAGCAGCGTTAGGCTTGGCAATGGGCACCGCCTGCCTTATGATAAAGAACAAATGCGCACGGTATATTGTCACCGGCGCGGCGCTTTTTGCCGTGTGCCTTTATTTCACCGTAGAAGCTTTCGTTGAAAGCGCCTATCAGGTCTTTATGACGGTTGATTCAATAGCTCAGGGCACCGGCGGCGTACTTACGGATTTTTCCGATACTTTCTTTAAAGCAATAAAAAACGGCGCATGGGTGATTTTGCTGTTTTTTATGCCTTTGTTTCTTTTTTTGCTTATAATAATGGTAAAAAATTCGCGCTATGAGCACCGCATTGAAAATGAGCACCGCAAGCCCGTGCTCATAGGTTCGGCTTTTGTGATTTTGGCGTTTTGCATTGAGGCTTTAATTTCTGTTTATTCAAATTCGGCAATGCTTGGCGTATACCGCAATGCATACAATTTCAACAACGCGGTTTGTTCTTTCGGGCTTATTACCGGAACAAGGCTTGACATTCAGTATGACATTTTCGGCGACCCTTCCGCCGCAGAATTTGTAATGCAGCAGCCCGAAGACAGCCTTTCTTATATTGAAGAAGGCTCTTCTACGACCGACGAAGAATCTTTGGAGCAGACGGAGGAACCGCCCGAACAGGAAATTGAGTACGGCTATAATGTTACGGATATTGACTTTGATTCAATCATTGCAAATACCTCCGACAAAGCTCTTATCAATGTTCACAAATATGTGCAAAGTCTTCCCGGAACAAAGAAAAATGCCTATACCGGACTTTTTAAGGGAAAAAATCTTATTCTTATCACGGCAGAATCCTTCAGTGCGGAGGTCATTGACGAAGAGCTGACGCCTACGCTTTACCGCCTTGCAAATAACGGCATAAAATTTACCGATTTTTATCAGCCCACCTGGGGCGGAAGCACCTCCACAGGCGAATATTCCATTCTTACGGGACTTGTTCCCACAGCCGGAGTTTCAAGTATACTTAAAATTGCAGACTGCGACCTTTCCTTCACCATAGGCAACAGGCTTAAAAATGAAGGCTATTTTTCCGCGGCGTATCACGACGGAACATATACATATTACAGCCGCAATCTTACCCACACAAAATTCGGCTATGACACCTTCACCGCTTTCGGCAACGGCCTTGAAAAAGGAGTCAACACCAATGTATGGCCGGCAAGCGACCTTGAAATGATACAGTATACTCTTCCCGATTATATAGACAACCGGCCTTTTTCCGTATATTATATGAGCGTCAGCGGGCACGGCTTTTATACCAACTTTAACAACGGAATGTCAAGCAAAAACCGTGCCGAAGTTGAAAACCTTGACTGTTCCACCACCGTTAAGGCATATATTGCCGCCAACCTGGAGCTTGAGCACTCTCTTGCCTATCTTGTGGAAGAGCTTGAAAAGGCGGGCATTGCCGACGACACGGTCATTGCCATCTGCGCCGACCATTATCCCTATGCCCTTGAAAAAGGCGAATCCTGGGGCAACAGCGAAGATTATCTCGGCGAGCTTTACGGCTATACCGTGACCAATAACGCACAGCGAGACCACAACGCATTTATTCTTTGGTCTGGCTGCCTTGAAAATGAAAACAGCGATATGGCTGCAACAATTTCTTCCCCCACCTATTCCCTTGACATTCTTCCGACCCTGTGCAACCTTTTTGGCATAGAGTACGATTCCCGCCTTCTTGTGGGGCGCGACGTATTCTCTGATGAAGAAGCCATTGTAATTTGGCCCGACTATAACTGGAAAACCGAACGCGGTTATTACGACTATACCAGAAACCAGTTTACTCCTGCCGAAGGCAGCGAAGCTGCAGACGAAGATTATATTGCTTATATCAATGCCGTTGTAAAAAACAAAATTGCCTATTCCAAAGCGGTTTTGAATTACGACTATTTTGCAATTGTGGACGGCCGGTAAATATAATGTCAAAAAAATAAAATATTTTGCAATTTGGTCTTGCGCTTTAGGTTCAACTGTGCTATAATACCTCTTGCTGAAAAAAACAGCATCTGGGTGTGGCGCAGTTGGTAGCGCGCTACCTTGGGGTGGTAGAGGCCGTGGGTTCAAGTCCCGTCACTCAGACCAAATACGGGTGTCTTATAAGACACCCGTATTTTTTTGCTGCAGTTTAAACTTAATAGCATAAAGAGCAAGCATAAAGCCTGCTCTTTTTTAGTTATATGACGTTTAAAATTGCGGTGGTTTTTTACCGGGCTGCCGGCACAGTACAAAATAAACTGTTATATTGTCTCGCGTTATATAGATAAAGCGGAATACATACCGGATTCTAAAGGAGAACCGAATGGAAGAGCGAATGACAGATTTTCAGTTTAATAAGCTGCTTCAAATGGTGCTTGAAATTATAAAATCAAGCAAAAGCCTTGACGAAGCAATCGCAAAAGTCGAACGCCTGACTAAAAAAGGCGCATAAAAAAAAGAGCTTGCCCCCTTTTAACCCGCCAAACTCTTCGGGTGGGCGGTCTTGCCGCCGCTCACCTTATAAATTATTCCCGCTGAAATCTAATGTCAACTATTTTGGAGGTAAAAATTTATGTCAAGCTTCGTAATATCAAAATGCGGCCACATCAACGCAGCCGGCTTTTCTTTTGGTATCACGCCGCAAAGTAAAATAAGCTTGCATGGTAATACCCTCCTGACGATGGCTTACCGGTTACAAGCCGAAACCGCTTCGGCGGTATTTTTCCGACTTATATCCCGCTATGTGCTTAAAATTTTTTATCGGAAGAACAAGCCTTTGCATAAGCGTTCCCCCCTTTCTTCGGAATTTGCAAAATTTTCTGTTACAGTATATGCGGCGAAAGGCGGAAGCGTTTTTTGTTCCGAAATGAAACATTTTGCTTTATTTTTGCGGGCAAAGCTATTATAATGGGATTATAAACTGTTTTTGCGCACACCGCACGGCGTGCCTTCATCGAAAAGATTTGAAAGGATGTTGCGAATGAAAAAGAATTTGCTTATGAAAGTTTTGGCACTGCTTTTGGCGGCTTTAATGCTTCCGGTTACAGAAGCGTTTGCCGCGGAGGAAGCGCCGAGCGAATTTTCCGCAGCGTATTCCGATATTTACAACAGCCGCAGCGGCGAAGTTAACATGTACGAAATTACCGGCGACGGATATTACATTTCCCTCTCCGAGGCGGCAAAGCTTATCGGTCTTAAGCTTGAGGAAAACAAGTTCTGCGGCACAAACTACCTTGTGATTATGGAACCGAACCTTTACACCGTGCCTTTCAAAACGCTAAAGTCGGAAAAAATCTATCGTTTTAACGAGCTTATGAACGCTCTTTCAGTTTACGCCTTTACCGCGGAGGACGGAACCATTGCGGTAAGCTCTATCCCCGCGAATCTGGATTCCCTGCTCTGCGAAACGGAACGCATTATAAGAAGCGGTACATACAGCGCAAACATTCTTCAAAATGAGAACAGCAGCGGCGCAATCACCGGCTTTGCGTGGCTTTACGACACGCTGTGGAACTTCATCGACAAAATATCCGGCAAAACCACCAAACAGGACTATCACGACTACCTGATGAAGCTTATGCAGCCCTGCGACGATTCCGAAAGCCTTGCGGAAATTGCCCAAAAGAGCGCAAAGGTCACCGAAAAGCTCTCGGAATACGTGCTTAAAGGGCAGGAATATTACGACGAATTTTTCACCGATTTGGATATTGCCTCTCCCGGGTACGGCTATCTTCTTTTTGGTATTGAAAATACCGGCAATCTGCGCGAATGTATGCAGGTTATAAAAGGAGTAGAGGACAATTATCGTTTCTCCGGCTCGGATTTAATCAAGGCGGGCAGTAGGCTTTTTGCGGTAAAGCAGGTTTCAGAAATGTACGGAAACGCATTTGAAAACGTTCTCGATACCGTTGACAACGGCGGCAGCCGCTGGAAAGCAATGAAGAAAAAGCTGACTTATAAAGCCGGAAAAGACGCCCTTAACGATTACGAAAAGTACCAAAACAGCTACCTCAATTACATTTTCGGTGACGGAGCAAAAATACTTGCGCAGGAATGGATTTCAAAACAGGTTAGCGATACCCTTGAAGATACCGTGCTCACCTCCCCCGCAAAAATCGTTAAAAAATCCATTGATTTTCTCGACCCATATTTGCTTAAAACAAACAAAAAGAACGACGCCGTACGGGATACTTCAATCATCACGGATATACAGGACTACTTTGAGTATGCGTACAACCGCTCCGGCGATATTTCCGACTTTGCGGAGCGTGCGCGTTTTATCCGCGACTGCACCCTGCTCTATCTTAAAAGCGCATGGCTCTCTTATGACTGCGTGGAGTTTGACAGCGAGATAAATGGCGCCGTAAAGCGCATGAAAGATGACATTGAGGGACAGATTTCCGTCGTGGCGGGATTTTCAGACGGCGCTTTTTACGGCGAAGCAAAAACCTATATTCCTGAAGGCGAACTTACCATGAATCGCAGCAAAACCGCTTTGAAGAGCGCCGACGCCGGCAAATATCATGATATGTTTGTTAAGTATGTAAAAAGCTTTGACTGGCTTCAGTATGCAACTTATGACTATTCCGAATATTCAAAAGCGGATTACGGCAAAATGCAGTGGGGCGAATACTTCTTCTGCGACGTGGACAAGGACGGCATTGACGAACTGATTATCCACTCCGGCAAATCCAATGCGGAGGGCAACACCATGGTATTTTCCTCCGACGGCAAGGCTATCACCTTCCGTGGGCTTATAAAATGTGCCGGGCTTGGCGCTTCGATATTTGCAAGCGACAGCAACACCGGCTTTATCCTGTACGAAACACAGCAGGGCTATGGCATGGGCAATTTCTGCGACTTTGTGGACGGCGAAATTTGCAGCGATAACCACCGCTTTGTTGAAAAAATTCCCGACGGCTGGAATTTAGTCGAATGCTACGAAATATAGGCTGAAAAAACACTATGCTCAAAAAAATGCCTGTGCTCAAATGAGCACGGGCATTTTTTAATCATCGCTTTGATAGACGATTAACCGTTTGTATAAGGCACAGTCGCTCTTCCTTTCGCCGCGCCTTACGGTTCATTTTATCAGCGGAGAACAAAAACAGCAAAAACGGAAGCATTAAAGGATGTATTCCATCCGCTGCTCACCCTCAAGAGTAAACCAGCGGAATATTTTGCCCTCTAAAGTCATATATCCGTGCCGGCTTTCTTCCTTTGGTATTGAAACAGAACCCGGGTTTATGCAAAGAAAGCTTTCATACTCGGTACATTTCGGAACGTGGGTGTGCCCATGAAGAAGAATATCGCCTTTTGAAAGCGGCGGAAGATTGCTTTCATTATATTTGTGGCCGTGAGTGGCAAAAATCAGCCTGTTTTCTGCGGAAATAAGAATATAGTCCGCCATTACCGGAAATTCAAGCAGCATCTGGTCAACCTCCGCTTCGCAGTTGCCGCGAACGCAAAATATCTTTTCTTTTACTCCGTTGAGCAATGCGGCAACTGCCTTGGGCGAATAATCTTTCGGCAGGTCGTTTCTCGGCCCATGGTAAAGCAGGTCGCCAAGAAGCAGAATTCTGTCAGCCCGCTCTCTTTCAAATGCTTCAAGCATTTTTTTGCAGTAATATTCCGAACCGTGGATGTCTGAAGCGATAAACCATTTCATTTTTTTATTTACTCCTTTGCAAAAATGCGCCCTGCGCGTTCCTCATTTGGGTAAAGAAGCACAGGTTCGCCGTTTTTGCGCGTTGAAACAAGGTCTATTACGCGCTGGTTTCTGCTTCCGCGAAAACGCAGAGAAATGTCTTTCAGCTCATCAATAAAGCGCCCGTCAACAAGTACGTCAATAAAAGAAAGCAGTTCTTCTGTGGCTTCGCAGTTTGGGTGAGAGCCCTTTGTAAGCAGCTCTTCATAGGTAAAGCCGCTGTATGCCCAGATGTTTTTATTTGGATATATTCTTTTTACTTTTCTTATGAAAGGAAGCAAAGCGCGCTGATTTTGCGGTTCAAAAGGCTCGCCGCCCAAAACGGTAAGCCCGTTTATATATTCGGGCGCAAGCAGAGAAAGGATGCGGTTTTCCGCATCCTTATCAAAAGGTTCTCCGTAGCAAAAATCCCAAGTTTGTGGCTGAAAGCAGTTTTTGCAACGGTTTGTGCAGCCTGAAACGAAAAGGCTTACGCGAACGCCCTCTCCGTTTGCTATATCACAGTTTTTGATTTCTCCGTAATACATTATTTCCTCTTAAAGGTGCAGCACTCTGTCGCGGATTTCCTGGGTTCTTCCCTGGTTCCAGAACTGAGTTCCTATATATCCGCAGGTACGCCGTGCCACATTCATTTTGCTTTGGTCGGTGTTTCCGCAGCGCGGGCAGCGCCAGATAAGCTTTCCGCTTTCTTCAACAATCTCAATTTCGCCGTCCCATCCGCACACCTGGCAATAGTCGCTTTTTGTATTAAGCTCCGCATAGATTATGTTCTCATAAATAAACTTCATAACCTGAAGAACCGCTTCAATATTGTTCTGCATATCGGGAACTTCCACATAGCTGATTGCGCCGCCGGGAGAAAGTGCCTGGAACTGCGCTTCAAATTTAAGTTTTGTAAAGGCGTCTATCTTTTCGGTAACATGAACATGATAGCTGTTTGTAATATATCCTTTATCGGTAATGCCCTCTATTACTCCGAAACGGCGCTGAAGGCACTTTGCGAACTTATATGTCGTAGATTCAAGCGGGGTGCCGTAAAGGCTGAAATCTATGTTGTGCTTTGCCTTCCAGCTGCGGCAGGCGGCGTTCATATGCTCCATGATTTCAAGAGCAAACGGGGTGGCGGTGGGGTCGGTGTGGCTTTTTCCCGTCATATATTTTACGCACTCATACAGACCCGCATAGCCCAGAGAAATAGTGGAATATCCGCCGTAAAGGAGTTTGTCGATTGGCTCGCCCTTTTTAAGACGGGCGCACGCTCCATATTGCCAAAGTATCGGTGCCGCATCGGAAAGAGTGCCTTTAAGACGCTCGTGCCGGCACATAAGGGCGCGGTGACAGAGTTCAAGTCGCTCGTCAAATATCTTCCAGAATTTTTCTATGTTCCCGCCGGAGGACAGCGCCACGTCCGGAAGGTTTATGGTGACAACGCCCTGATTAAAGCGCCCGTAATATTTAGGTTCGTTTGTTTCCGGATCGACATAAGGGGTCAGGAAGCTTCGGCAGCCCATACATGGATAGCAATGCCCCTGGCCGTTTTTATCCACTTTAAGCTCCAGCATCTTCTTTTCGGAAATATAGTCCGGAACCATACGGCGCGCAGTGCACTTTGCGGCGAGCTCAGTAAGATAATAATACGGGGAATCGCTGTGTATGTTGTCCTCTTCAAGGACATAGATAAGCTTCGGGAAAGCAGGAGTAATCCAAACGCCGTCCTCGTTTTTGACGCCCTGATAGCGCTGTTTGAGGGTTTCTTCGATTATCATGGCAAGGTCATGCTTTTCCTGGGGGTTCTTGGCCTCTCCAAGATACATGAACACCGTAACAAACGGCGCCTGACCGTTGGTTGTAAGCAGGGTCAGCACCTGGTACTGAATAGTCTGAACTCCGCGGCGTACCTCGTCCTTAAGCCGTATTTCCGCCAGTTCGTTTATTTTATCGGCCGAAACTTCTATGCCGCTTTCGCTTAGCTCTTTTTCAACGGCTTTTCTTATTTTCTTTCTGCTTACATCAACAAAAGGCGCAAGATGGGTAAGAGAAATGCTTTGACCGCCGTATTGGTTTGAAGCAACCTGTGCTATAATCTGCGTGGCAATATTGCAGGCGGTGGAAAAGCTGTGAGGGCGCTCAATCATGGTGCCGGTGATTACGGTGCCGTTTTGCAGCATATCCTCAAGGTTGACAAGGTCGCAGTTGTGCATATGCTGAGCATAATAATCCGAGTCGTGAAAATGGATTATTCCCTCTCTGTGAGCGTCCACAATGTCCTGCGGAAGCAGAATACGCTCGCTTATGTCGCGGGAAACCTCGCCCGCCATATAGTCGCGCTGGGTGGAGTTTACAACGGGGTTCTTATTTGCGTTTTCCTGCTTTGCTTCTTCATTGCTGCACTCAATAAGGCTTAAAATTCTGTCGTCTGTGGTGTTGCTTCTTCTTACAAGTGAACGTGTATAGCGATATGTAATATAATTTTTTGCAACTTCAAAAGCGCCATGCGCCATTATCTGGTGTTCTACCATATCCTGAATCTCTTCAACGGAGGGCGCGCGGTTCATTTCTTTGCAGGACATTTCAACAGATTCCGCAATACGCATAATCTGCATCTGTGTCATTCTTATTTTTTCATCAACCGTGTCATTTGCTTTTGTTACTGCCGAAATGATTTTCGTTATATCAAACGCTACCTCCGAACCGTTCCTTTTTATTACCTTCACTACACTCATTCCTTCCTTTTTTCGACTGTTTTTGCTTTGCAACACCATATTTACGCAAAAAATATACGCAGAAATTTTATCATAGACCTTGTTTTTTTGCAAGCCCTGCCAAATGCGCCATTAAGGTATTACCCGCCGTTTTTCCCGCC
>SFFD01000078.1 GCA_004556975.1 Oscillospiraceae bacterium
ATGAAAACGGTCTTGCCTATTTGGAAAAAAAGATTGTTCCGTATTTGAAGAAAGACAACTATTATGCTGCGGTCAAATCATACGCCGATCATACGGAAGAGCTTTTGGAGATGGCAGCAGAGGGTAAGCCGTTCAACAAGAGGCAGCACAGCATGAAGTATATCCTGTGTGTGGTTGCCGGGGCGCTTCTTCTTCCCCTTATTCTTGCGTATTTTATGATGCACAAAAAGCTCTGCGCAATGAAAACGGCGGTCAAAGAGGACTATGCCGGCAATTATATGAAGCCGAACAGTATGAATCTTGACTTTTCAAGGGATATATTCCTTTACAGCACCGTGACAAAAACGGAAAAACCGAAATCGGATTCCGGCAGCCATACATCGTCTTCCGGAAGAAGTCACGGCGGAAGGGGCGGAAGTTTTTAAAAACAAAATTTAAGGAGGAAAGAATTATGGGAATAGGTGATTTTTTTAAGAATATTTTCGGTAAAAAAATTTGTGCATTATGCGGCAAGGAATGCGGCATGATGCATCGCACAAAAATCAGGAACAAGGAATTTTTATGTGACGATTGCGGAAATCTATGCTCAAAGTACATTAGGCTGAGCGAGCTGACATTGGACGAAGTCAAGGGACATATAGAATATATGAAACGGCAGAACAGACTTTTTGAGGAGGTCTATTCCAAAGAAGGAAAGAAAGACACATACCCTTCGTCGCTCAAGGAAATGGGCATTGAATTTTGCGATGACTTGGGAATGTTTCGGATTAAACACAGAAGCAACACGGGCAGAGGCAAAATGAATGAGCTTTTCCGCTACGATCAGGTGGCAAGCTATGAGGAATACATAGATGAAACACCGGCAAGCGAGCCGGGGAAAAAACCTGAATTTAAGGAGTGCGGATTAAAAATTAAGCTTTTGGGCGGAAATATGAGTAAGGTGAATACAGACAACAAAAAAGGTCTTCGTCCTCATCCGTATATCAAGCAGGAGCTTAAAATCTGTTTCAGCAAAAAAGACCGTTCGGATTTGCAGTATGCACATAATGCAAAATGCAAATTTGATTATATTTTCGGCATTCACGATGATGAAAGAGGCTTGTTCGGCTTTGGCAGAAGTAAGGCAGAAAAAAGAGAGGATGCGGCAGCGATTGGAATGGCGGCGGCATTCGGAACGGCTTTTAAGGCTGCAACAAAAGGTGAGGAAGCCATAACGGAGGCGGACAAAGAAAAACTGAAGGAAGGCATAAATGCTATGAATGACGCAGCGACCGGCGGCATGGCGGTTTACACAAGACGCGCGGACGATGCGGAAGCCAAAATAAAGTAACGGGAGGTGCAAAACGTGAAAAAACTATCGTTATTGCTTGCAGCACTGCTGATCTTAAGCAGCACTGTTGTCAGTGCGGAATGGGAAACATTCAAATCGGCAGACGGTATGTATGAATACACAAAGGATGGAGTAATTACCGCTTATTACGGTGATGAATTTGCCTTTTTCCCGGCAGAAATAGACGGAACAAAAATCAATGAAATCGGTGTTATGGCTTGTTTTGACTTGGGACTTGAAGCCATATCCGTTGCCGAAGGAATTGAATTGATAAACACAAATGCATTTGAAGGCTGCAATACCGAAAGTGCATATATTCCGTCAAGCGTGAAAAATATCGGTGAGCGTGCTTTTGCCAACTGCACAAATCTTAATGAGGTTACATTGAATTCAGAGGAAATAACGTTTGATTTTGATGTGTTTGTCGGAACCGGATTTATACAGTTTTATATCCCGTGCACGGCAGATGAGCATGTGATGTACGAAAAAATATCCGATGCAAAGGGTGACGGGAATTTTAGTTTTTCACTTATGCATACTGCGCTTGTTGAGAGTATGACGGAAAAGGATATTTTCGGTGAAAACATGATATACTGCGAGGACTGCGGTTTTAAAGGAAGCAAATATCTGGAGGATACCTCTCTGCCGTTTACCGATGTATCGCCGGACGCATGGTACTATTCTTATGTGCAGACGGCGTACAGCTTCGGCATCATAAACGGGAAAAACAAAAGGGAATTTGACCCGAATGCAGAAGATATTCATATGTTTGTCGAGCAGGAGCTGACCTCCCGCCTCGGCGACGTCGGCAAAAAGCTGCATACCGCCCGCTCGCGCAACGATCAGGTCGCGCTTGACCTGCGGCTGTATCTGAAAGACGAGATCGCCGCGCTGCAGTCGCTCGTGCTGGCCGTCATCTCGTCCCTGCACGCGCAGGCGAGCGCCCACAAGGATACCATCATGCCGGGCTACACCCACCTGCAGCGCGCGCAGCCCATCACCTTCGGCCAGCAGCTGCTGGCCTACGCCATGATGCTGGAGCGCGACTATGGCCGCCTTGCCGACGCCGGCCGGCGCATGGACGCCTCCCCCATCGGCTGCTGTGCCCTGGCCGGGACGACGTACCCGACCGACCGCGTCTTTGAGGCGCAGAAGCTCGGCTTCTCCGCCATCTGCGAAAAC
>SFFD01000036.1 GCA_004556975.1 Oscillospiraceae bacterium
AAGAAAAGCCGTAAGACGGTAAAAGAAAAGTTTCGCCCCCTACCCTCACGCTCCCGCGTGAGACTCCCCCCGAAGGGGGGAATAAACGCTCCACCGGAGACTTGGCGATTTCTAATCTCAACCGCCTCCCCGACGGGGTCCCGGGCGGATTTTCAGTATCCCTCGGATGCTCGACCGCCGTAGGCACTTCGTGCCAGCCGAGGTTAGTTATTTTAATGCCGCGGTACAAGGCGCACACTTTGCAAGGCGGCTGAGCCGCGGGTGGCGCGGTGCGGCGCTGTGCCGCACCGTGACGGATGATGGCAGCCCGCGCGGCGGGCGAAATTTAAGTTTTCAGTCTGATTTAATAAAAGCTCGACGCTTATTTGCGAACGGAAAAATAAAAAAGTATGAATTTTTTATAAACCCTCTTGACAAGGGGGCAAAAAGATATATAATATAGATGTTGGCACTCAAGAGGTACGAGTGCTAAACACACAAAAATGAAATCGGAGGTGTTCGCCATGCGCTTTGACGAAAGAAAAATGAAAATTCTTTCCGCAATAGTGGAAACATATATACGCACCGGCGAACCGGTGGGTTCAAAAACCCTTTCTGAAATGCCCGGCATAGGCGTTTCTCCCGCAACGGTAAGAAACGAGATGGCATCGCTTTTCTCCATGGGTCTTTTGGAACAGCCCCACACCTCTGCCGGAAGAATTCCTTCCCACCTTGGTTACAGAATTTATGTCGACCGGCTTATGAAGGAAGAGCCTCTTACGGAAAAAGAACGCGATGAAATTGACGCCTTGTTCAATGTAGGAGATCCGGACCCGGACCGTCTGCTTCAGGACGCCGCAGAAGCTCTTGCCGAATATACCGACTGCGCTACGGTTGCAATGACAACTACGCCAAGTTATGTTACCGTTGAGCATATAGATATTGTTCCGGCAGATAAAAGCACCGTGGTGCTTTTGGTTATTGCTTCAAACGGCGTAGTAAAAAGCAAGGTTTGCCGCCTTTCGTTCTGTGTAAATGCCGGAATTATAGATTTTTTTAAAAAATTCGCAAACAGCAAATTTTCAGGTCACACTCTTGAAGAAATAAGCACGGAATATGTTACCTCGGTTGCAATTCAGCTTGGCGAATATTCCGAGGTGTTCAATCCGCTGATTGTCGGAATCTATGAGCTTTGCCGTGAGGTTTATGCCGGTCAGTATTATCTTGGCGGTCAGGAAAAACTGCTTATGTATAATGAATATTCCGACAGAGCGCTTGAAATAATGAAGCTTCTTTCAAAGCGTGAAGAGCTTGGGCCGGTTATCGGAAAGAATCCGTCCGGCGTTACGGTGTTCATCGGAAAAGAAAACAGCCTTTCACAGCTTTCGGGCAGTTCGCTTTTGGTTGCGCGTTTCTCTATCGGAGAAAACGACTGCGGAACAATAGGACTTATCGGCCCTGTGCGGATGGATTACTCAAAGCTGATACCGCACCTTGAATATTTTGCAAAAAAGCTTGGCACACTGCTTTCAATGACATATCAACAGAAAACGGGTGATGAATAATGGATAAAGAAAATACGAAGGCTCCTGCGGAGCAGACCGAAGAGGTCAAAGAAGCAGCCGAAACCAAAGAAATCCCGAAGGAGGAAGAGCTTGAGGCTGAAAATCCTCTGAAGGAGGAGCTTGAAAAGCTTAAAAAGGAAAAAGCGGAGCTTAACGACCACTACATCAGAATGCTGGCGGAGTATGAAAACTTCCGCAAGCGCAGTCAGCGCGAAAAGGACGGAATTTACGGTGACGCGGTTTCCGACACCGTGGCGAAGCTGCTGCCCATACTTGACAGTTTCGACCGGGCTTCAAATTACGAATGTCCGGACGAACAATACAAAAAGGGAATTGACCTTATAGGTAATTCTATCAAGGAAGCCTTTGATTCCCTCGGAATCAAAGAGATTCCCGCTCTTGGCGAAAAGTTTGACCCCAAGTTCCACAACGCCGTGATGCACATTGACAATCCGGCGTATGAAGAAAACGTAATCACCGATGTTTACCGAAAAGGCTACACCCTCGGCGATAAAGTGATTCGCTTCTCCATGGTTGTCGTGGCAAACTGAAAAAAGTAAAAAACGCTCAAAGCGCTTTATATAAATTGTTATCACATCTTTTATAATATTGGAGGAAAAATATATGTCTAAAATTATTGGTATTGACCTTGGTACTACTAACTCTTGTGTTGCCGTTATGGAAGGCGGCGAACCGGTTGTTATCCCTAACCCCGAAGGAGCGCGCACCACTCCTTCCGTTGTCGGCTTCTCTAAAACCGGCGAGCGTATCGTTGGCCAGGCTGCAAAACGCCAGGCTGTAACCAACCCCGAAAGAACCATCACTTCCATCAAGCGTAAAATGGGCTCCGACTACAAAGTAAGCATTGACGGAAAAAGCTACACTCCTCAGGAGATTTCCGCAATGATTCTTCAGAAGCTTAAATCCGATGCGGAAGCCTACCTTGGCGAGCCTGTAACCGAAGCGGTTATCACCGTTCCCGCATACTTCACCGATGCGCAGCGTCAGGCGACTAAGGACGCAGGCAAAATCGCAGGCCTTGAGGTAAAGCGTATCATCAACGAGCCTACCGCTGCGGCTCTTGCCTACGGCGCAGACAAAGAGGACGACCAGAAGATTATGGTTTACGACCTCGGCGGCGGCACCTTCGATGTTTCCATCATCGAAATGGGCGACGGTATTCAGGAGGTTCTTGCAACCGCAGGTAATAACCACCTCGGCGGCGATGACTTCGACGACAGACTTATCAACTATCTTGCAGACCAGTTCAAGGGCGAAACCGGAATTGACCTCCGCAGCGATAAAATGGCTATGCAGAGACTTAAAGAGGCCGCCGAAAAAGCAAAAATCGACCTTTCCGGCATGACTCAAACCAATGTAAACCTGCCGTTCATCACTGCAGACGCCACCGGTCCTAAGCACCTTGACTGCAACATCACCAGAGCAAAGTTCAACGAGCTTACCGCCGACCTTGTTCAGGCGACCATGGGCCCCGTAAACCAGGCGCTCTCCGACGCAGGTCTTAAACCCTCCGACCTTGATAAAATCCTTCTCGTCGGCGGTTCTTCCCGTATCCCCGCTGTTCAGGAAGCAGTTAAGAACATCACCGGCAAAGAGCCCTTCAAGGGCATCAACCCGGATGAGTGCGTAGCCATCGGCGCTGCAATTCAGGGCGGCGTTCTCACCGGCGAAGTAAAGGGCATCGTCCTGCTTGACGTAACTCCTCTTTCTCTTGGTCTTGAAACCCTCGGCGGCGTATTCACCAAGATTATCGACAGAAACACCACCATCCCCGCAAAGAAATCCCAGGTGTTCTCCACCGCAGCGGACGGTCAGACCTCCGTTGAGGTTCATGTTCTCCAGGGCGAGCGTGAAATGGCAAAGGATAACAAGACCCTCGGTATGTTCCACCTCGACGGCATTATGCCCGCACCCAGAGGCGTTCCGCAGATTGAAGTAACCTTTGATATAGACGCCAACGGCATTGTTCATGTAAGCGCAAAGGATCTCGGCACCGGCAAGGAACAGCATATCACCATCACCAGCTCCACCAATATGAGCAAAGAGGATGTTGAAAAGGCAGTTAAAGAAGCAGAGCAGTACGCCGCAGAGGATAAGAAGCACCGTGAGGAAATCGACGCAAGAAATGCCGCCGACCAGATGGTATATCAGTCCGAAAAGACCATTACCGACCTCGGCGACAAGCTCTCCGCAGACGACAAATCCGCGCTTCAGAGCAAGATTGACGCCCTCAAGGAAGCGCTTAAGGGCACAAGCGTTGAGGATATCACCGCAAAGCAGAAGGATCTTGAGCAGAAATTCTACGAGGTTTCCGCAAAGGTATATCAGCAGTCCGCTCCGAACGGCGCGGCAGGCGCACAGCCCGGCTGCGATGGTAGCTGCGATAACTGCGATAATCATTCCGCCGGTAACGGAAACGGCGACGGCTACGTTGACGCCGACTACCGCGAAGTAAACGATAACTGAAAGCTTTGATAGGCTTTCACGGGCATAAAAACGGCTTTCTGCGCAGGGGCAATCTGCCTCTGCGCAGAAATTGATATATGATGAGAAGAAATCAGGTGATGGATTTTGGCGGAAAAGCGTGATTATTACGAGGTGCTCGGCGTTGCGAAGACCGCAACGGACGATGAGATAAAAAAAGCTTACCGCAAGCTTGCAAAACAGTACCACCCGGATCTTAACCCGGGCGACGCCACTGCAGAAGCAAAGTTCAAAGAGGTGGGCGAAGCCTACGAGGTTCTTTCAGATAAAGAAAAGCGTGCGCGCTATGACCAGTTCGGTCATGCCGGAGTTGACCCGTCATATGGCGGCGGCCAGGGCGGATATGCCCGATATCAGCAGTATGACCACGGTGACTTTGGAAATTTCGATGACATTTTCGGCGACATTTTCGGCGGATTTGGCTTCGGGGGCTCAACAAGAACCCGCAATCCTAATGGCCCTGTTCGCGGAAACGACACCAATGTGCGGATTCAGCTTACATTTATGGAGGCTGTAAAGGGATGCAAAAAGGATATTCCGATTCAGCGGCTTGAGCGCTGCGCCACCTGCGGCGGCACAGGCGCAAAAGCCGGCACAAGCCCGGAAAACTGCCCCGAATGCGGCGGCAGCGGTCAGGTTCGTGTGCAGCAGCGCAGCCCCTTCGGCGTAATTCAGACAACTAAGCCCTGCTCTCGCTGCGGCGGCAAGGGTAAGATTATAAACGACCCCTGCAAAGCATGCAACGGCATGGGACGTGTTCGCCATAATAAAAAGATTTCAGTCAATATCCCTGCGGGTATTGACGACGGCCAGACATTTGTGGTTCGCGGTCAGGGCGATGACGGTACAAACGGCGGTCCTTCCGGAGATTTGAACGTAACCGTAACCGTTGCGGAAGATTCCATCTTCCGCCGCGACAATTTTGATGTGTGGGTGGATATTCCCATTACCTACGCTCAGGCGGTGCTCGGCGACGACATTGTCGTGCCCACCGTGGACGGCAAGGTTTCTTACACCGTGCCGGAGGGCACACAATCCGGTACGACTTTCCGCCTTCGCAACAAGGGCATTCCCTATGTGAACGGCAAGGGGCGCGGCGACGAATACGTTCGCGTGAATGTGGAGGTTCCCACCAACCTTACTGCGAAGCAGAAGGATATGATAAGGGAGTTTGAAGGCTCCACCGGCGATAGGAACTATCAAAAGCGCAAGAGCTTTTTTGACAAAATAAAAGACGCCTTTAAGGGAGATTAACCAATGGAAACCTGGAACGAGCTTACCGTAAAAGTTAGCACCGAAGATACCGAACGAGCTGCTGCCATTTGCACCATGACGGCGGATATGGGTATTTATATTGAGGATTACAGCGACATTGAGCAGGAGGTTTGGAACATTGCCCATGTTGACCTTATCGAGCAAGAGCTGCTGGAGCGGGACCGTGCTCATTCTCTTATACATGTATATATCAAGCAGGAGGAACAGGCTGCAGAAGCCGCTGCGTTTCTTGACGAGCGGCTGAACGCCGAGGGAATTGAGCACGAAACAAGCATTGCGGGCGTTAACGAGGAGGACTGGGCAAATAACTGGAAGCAGTTTTATCACACTCAGCATATCGGCAAGCGCCTTATTGTTTCTCCTTCGTGGGAAGATTATAAGCCCGCCGAAGGCGAGGTTGTAATGAATCTTGACCCCGGAATGGCTTTCGGAACAGGTACGCACGATACAACACGCCTTTGCCTTGAGCTTTTAGAGGAATGCGTCACTCCGCAGACGCATATCCTGGATGTGGGCACGGGCAGCGGAATTCTTTCTGTGGGCGGGGTGCTTCTCGGCGCTTCGTCTGCGCTTGGCGTTGATATTGATCCGGTTGCCGTAAAGGTTGCAAAAGAAAATGCTGTTCTTAACAATGTGGAAGATAAAACGGAATTTGTATGCGGCGATCTTACAGATAAGGTTCACGGAAAGTTTGAAATTGTTACCGCAAACATTGTTGCGGATGTTATAATCCGCCTTTTGAGCACTGTAAAAAACTATCTTGTAAAAGGCGGCACATTTATTGTATCCGGCATTATTGACACCCGTGCAGATGAAGTTGAAAATGCCTGCCGCGAAGCGGGATTTGTTACCGAAAAACGGCTTGAGCACGGCGGCTGGGTGGCAATTATGATGAAATATTGATTTTGAGCACGAATAATATATACAAATTAAAAAAACGAGCATTGCATTCTCTGTGCGGTGCTCATTTTTATTTAAGATAGCTTTTAACACTTTTGCTACAGGTTAGAACCCGTAAAGGAGCAGCCGTTTTCACGTTTTCACCGGCAATGCCGGAGAAAATAATATTTTATGCAAGACCTTGCATAAAATTTTGCCTGCGCCTTACTTATCTTTGCTGTTTTATATATAAAAAAGCACCGCTTAAAAAAAGCGGTGCTAAAAATTTAATCAAAAGGCGGCTATTCCTTTGCTTCGTCAGTCATGCTGCGCAAAACGGTAAAAAGCTCCTCATAGCGGTCAAGCATGGCGTTGAAGCGGGGAGAGTGCTTTGTTATACCGTCTGCTTCATATTTGTCGCGGACTTCCTTCCACTCTTTAGGATATTTTGCAGTCATTTCGGAAAGCAGATCGTAAAATCCGTCATGGTCAAGGCGGCGGCTTCTTGCAGCCTTTTCTGCGGGAAGAATATAACTTACCACCACGTCGTCAACCTTGCGCTTTGCGGTCAGAAGAGCGGCCTCTTCCTCCTCGCGGTTTTCAAGCAGGGTTTCAAGCACCTCTTCACTTTCAAGCTTTTCATTTGCTATGTAAATACGCATTTTGTCGGCAAGTTTGGGAATGGGTATCATGCTGTTCCTCCTTTAGTCAATGCCCGCCATAATATAGGCGCATTTGTAAACGTCGCCGCAGCCAAGGGTAATTACCAAATCGCCGGGCGCGGCGTGGGACATGGTGTAGTCCGCCATTTCCTGAAATGTGTTGAACCACACGCTTCCGGGAATCTTTTCCGCAAGGTCTTTTGTATAGACGTTATAGGTGTTTTTTTCGCGGCTGCCCATAATTTCGCTCATAACGACATGGTCGGCGACGGAAAGGGCGGTTACGAAATCGTCCATAAGCAGCGCCGTCCGGGAATAGGTAAAAGGCTGGAACACAGCCCACACCTCGTGGAAGTCCATTTCCTTTGCGGCTTTCAGCGTGGCGGCAATCTCCGTGGGGTGGTGGGCGTAGTCGTCCGCTATGGTAACGCCGTTCACCTCGCCGAGAATTTCAAACCGCCGGCCCGCGCCCGGGAATTTGTCAATGTGCTCTGCCATTTCTTCGGGGTTCATGCCAAGGTAAAGGCAAACCGCGGCGCAGGCCATGGAGTTAAGAATATTGTGCTTGCCGGGAATTGAAAGGCGTATTTCGCATATAGCTTCGCCGTGGTGCATAAGGGTATAGCCGGATTTTGCGCCGCCGAGGAAACGCACATTTTCGGCATAATAATCGTTTTTACTGCTCCAGCCGAAAGTGATAATTTCCTTATCAAGGCCCTCAACGGCTTTCATTGTGTTGGCGTCGTCGCCGTTCACAATAACGGGGCCGGTGCTGTTGGAAGCAAACTTCCGAAAGGATTTTATGGAATTTTCAATGGTGCCGAAATAGTCAAGGTGGTCGTTGTCGATGTTAAGAATTACCGAAATGTCATTGGATAATTTAAGGAAGGTGTCCACGAACTCGCAGGCTTCCACAACGAAAATATCGCTTTTTCCGGCGCGGCCGCTTCCTCCAAGAGCTTTTACCTTGCCGCCTATGAAAGCGCTGGGGTCAAAACCTCCCTCAAGAAGGGTTTGAGCAATCATGGCGCTTGTGGTGGTTTTGCCGTGGGTTCCCGCAACGCACACCGCCTTTGAATAGCGGCGGGTGAGCAGTCCGAGCATATCGCTGCGTTCAAGACAGGGAACGCCGGAGGCTTTCGCCGCAATAAGCTCGGGGTTATCCGCCATAATAGCGGCAGTATATACAATAAGGTCTGCGCCTTCAATGTTTTCCGCTGCCTGTCCGAATGTGACAGGAATGCCCATTTTTCGCTCGATTTTTGTGGTTTCGGTTTCATTGTTGTCCGAACCGGTTATATAAAATCCCTCTGAATGAAGGATCTGCACCATGGGGAACATTCCGCTTCCGCCAATGCCGATAAAATGAATGTGTTTTCTGGTTTTCAAAAGGTTTTCATCAATGGTCATAAAAAATCGCTTCCTTTTGTATTTGGGCTTTGCCCATACATATCTATATTATACGGCAAAACGCAAAAAAAAGGAATATATATTTTGATTTTTGCTGAATAATTTCTCTGTTTTTGCCAAAAATCCTTTCAGAACATTCCGGAAGGAGCAAAAAAATGAACATCACGGATATAAAAATACGAAGAACATACGACAGCGAACGCTTGCGCGCCCTTGTTTCCGTCACTATTGACGGCGACCTCGCGGTGCACGATTTAAAGGTAATTTCCGGCCCGGAGCGGCTTTTTGTCGCCATGCCGAGCCGCAAGGACGAGGGCGGAATTTTCCGCGACATAGTTCACCCAATAAGCCCTGCCGCCCGTGAGCAGCTTGAAAATGCGGTTCTTGCCGCATATGAGGAATATTTGGCGCAGCAGCAGGCAGAAAATGAATTTGAAGGTTAAAGCCTTTTTTACGAGGGCGCCGAAGGCGCATAATAAAAAAATAAGCCTCACAAGTGGAGGCTTATTTTTATGCTTATTTATAATAAAGGCGCAAAAAATGCTGCCGCAGTAATGCGGCAGCATTTATAAACGTATTATTTTTGCTTTGCCCAGCTGTCCTTAAGGTTCACAATGTTGTTCCAGACGGCAGGATTTTTGCTGTCCTTGATGAAATATCCGCTGCGGACGAACTGGAAGCGTTCGTCGGCGCCGGCTTCGCCCAAGGAAGCCTCAAGCTTCGCACCCTTGTATTCCTTGACGGAATCGGGGTCAAGGAAGTCATTGTAGTCCTTGCCCTCGGGGAGAGTGACCATGTTCGCTTCGCTGAACAGGCGGCCGTACATACGAACATCGGCGGTGACGGCGCTCTTGGCGCTGACCCAGTGGATGGTTCCCTTAATCTTGCGACCGTCGGCGGGCATGGCGTTGCCGGTTTCAAGGTCGGCGGTGACGGAGATTTCAGTCACCTTGCCGGTTTCGTCGGTTTCGTAGCCCACACATTTGACAATATACGCGCCCATAAGGCGAACTTCGCCCTCCGGCTTCATGCGGAAGAACTTTGGAGGCGGAACGGCGGCAAAGTCCTCGCGCTCGATGTAAAGCTCGCGGCTGAATTCCACCTTGCGGGTTCCTGCTTCGGGATCGTTCACGTTGTTCGCAACTTCAAAATACTCGGTTTTGTCCTCCGGGTAGTTGAGCACGACGACCTTAACGGGGTCTATAACCGCCATTCTGCGCTGTGCGGTGCGGTTCAGCTCGTCGCGGATGCAGTGCTCAAGCAGCTCCACATCGACAATGGAGTATGCCTTGGAAACACCTGCGGTCTTGATAAATTCGATAATGGAGGAGGGGGTGTAGCCGCGCCTTCTCATACCGGAAAGGGTGGGCATACGGGGGTCGTCCCAGCCGTCCACCACGCCGGTTTCTACCAGCATACGAAGATAGCGCTTGCTCATAACCGTGTGAGTGACGTTCAGGCGGGCAAATTCGTACTGGTGCGGGCGGGGATTCTTAAAGCCGACATTTTCCACAACCCAGTCGTAAAGCGGGCGGTGGTCGGCAAATTCGATGGAGCAACAGGAGTAGGTTATGCCCTCAAGTGCGTCCTGAATGGGGTGTGCGAAGTCGTAGAGGGGGTAAATGCACCATTTGTCCCCCTGACGGTGGTGGGAAACATGCTTTATGCGGTAAATTGCCGGGTCGCGCATATTCATATTCGGGCTTGCAAGGTCGATTTTGGCGCGGAGCGTCTTTGCGCCGTCCTCAAATTCTCCGGCGCGCATACGGCGGAACAGGTCAAGGTTCTCCTCAACGCTTCTGTCACGGTAGGGACTGGGGCGGCTGGGCTTGCCCGCGTCGTTGCCGCGGTATTCCTGCATTTCCTCGCGGGTGAGGTCGTCAACATAGGCTTTGCCGTCCATAATGAGCTTTTCGGCGTATTCGTAGCATTTGTCGAAGTAGTCGGAACCGTAGAAAATGCCGCCGTTAGGCTCAAAGCCGAGCCAACGGATGTCCTGCAAAATGCTCTGAACGTATTCGTCGTCCTCGCGGGCGGGGTTTGTGTCGTCATAGCGCAGGTTGAATTTGCCGTGGTACTTTTCCGCGGTGTAGGCGTTTATCCAAATGGCCTTTGCGGAACCTATGTGAAGATAGCCGTTGGGCTCCGGCGGAAAGCGGGTGTGTACCTCGGTATTAACGCCCTCGGCAAGGTCCTTGTCGATTATATCATGAATAAAGTTAGAAATTTCTTCAGGCATATTGTTCCTCCAAAATCAAAGCGCCTCTATGGCTCTTTCTATTCTGCCGATGACCTTTGTTCTGCCCATAACGCTCATTACGGCGAACATATCCGGGCTGTTCACGCGGCCGGTGACCGCCATTCTGATGACGGCGGAAATGTCTCCCACATGACCCTTAAAGGATTCGGGATTTTGCTTGTATTCCTTGGGAGAGGCGGCGTAGCCCATGGAGACGGAAAGCTCCTTTATCTTGCCGAACCATGCGGTCTGGTCATCCGCTTCGTCGTAAATGTCCTTGTATTTTTCGAGCACGGTGCGGATTTCCTCGGTGCTCATGCTTTGGGGATATTCGCTGCCGGGAGTGAAAAGCTCGTCATAGAAGAACGCCATATAGTCCTTCATTTCGCTCCAAACGGCGATATCTTTTCTCGGTTTGGGAATTCCGCGGCCGATGGAGATAATGGACTTGGCGTATTCCGGGTCGGCAGCCAAAATCATATAGAAATCTCTGTCGTATTTCTCTGCCCAGTCGGTGAGGTAGCTCCAAACCTGCTCGGTGGTGAGCATGGAAACAACGTTTTTGGAAACGTCGCGGAGTTTGTCAAGGTCGAAGAGGGAGCCGGAAACACTCATTTTGTTGGTGGTGAACTTGAAGCTTTCGTAAGGCTCTTTGGGGTTCGCAAGCCGCCATTCCTCAAAGTTGGAGTTGAGGAGGGTGAGCAGGTACTCTATTACGGAGGGAACGGGGAAGCCCTCTGCAAAATAGAAGTCAAGAGCAAGCTCCGGGTCTTTGCGCTTTGAAAGCTTGCGCTTGCTGCCGCCGTCCATCTTCATAAGCTGTGCGGTGTGAATATATTTCGGCATTTTCCAGCCCATGGCGGAGAAAAGCTGAACATGAACAGGCCATGTGGCGAGCCATTCCTCGCCGCGGACAACGTGGGTGGTGCGCATAAGGTGGTCGTCCACTACATGGGCAAAGTGATAGGTGGGAATTCCGTCGGACTTGAGCAGAACAATGTCCTGATCGTTTTCCGGCATATCGATTTTGCCCTTTACAAGGTCGGTGAGGTGGATATATTTTTCCGGGTCGCCTTCGCTGCGAAAACGAAGCACCCAGCTTTTATTTTCTGCCAAAGCGGCCTCAATATCCTCAAAGGGGCGGTCGCGCCAAACGGCCCACTCGCCGTAATAGCCGGTGTTTACGCCTTTGGCTTCCTGCGCCTCGCGCATGGATGAAAGCTCATCCTCGGTGCAGAAGCAGGGGTAGGCCTTGCCATCCTCAACGAGCTTTTTGGCGAACACATGGTAGATGTCCGCTCTCTGGCGCTGACGGTAGGGGCCGTAGTCGCCGAATTCTCCGTCGGCAAGCGCGCCCTCGTCGAAATTAAGTCCGAATTTTTTGAACACGGAGATTATGGTTTCAACGCCGTTTTCCACCTCGCGCTTTTTGTCGGTGTCCTCTATGCGGAGCATAAAAATGCCGCCGCTTTGGTGGGCGAGGCGTTCATCGGTGATGGCACCGAACAGGTTGCCAAGGTGCATAAAACCGGTTGGGCTTGGCGCCATACGGGTGACCTTTGCGCCTTCGGGAAGGTTTCTCGGCGGATATCGCTTTTCCATATCTTCCGGTGTGGCGGTCACATCCGGAAAAAGAAGATTGGCAAGTTTTTCACAGTCCATAATATGTTTTTCCTCCTGAAAAGGGATTCTTTGCTGACAGTATATATAAATATTCTATCATATTTATATAATTTTGACAACATCTTTTTATCCAAGCAAATTAACGGCTTACCTATACGATTTTTGACACATAAAAATTATAACAAACCAAAAA
This sequence comes from Oscillospiraceae bacterium, assembly GCA_004556975.1. Classification (GTDB taxonomy): domain Bacteria; phylum Bacillota; class Clostridia; order Oscillospirales; family Ruminococcaceae; genus UMGS1668. The sequence goes on from SFFD01000036.1 coordinate 12,331, forward strand.
TTGAAGCGATTTTACACCAATCAAAGCTAAAAGGCGCTGTTTTAAGTTTAAATTTGCAAAAAATATACCGAAACGGCGAAGAGCCGACCGGGCATTAACCCGGTCGGCTCTTCGCATTTTTATTGTAAGGTTGAAAAGATTAGAAAATATCGGTGTTTTTCATTTTGAGCACGGCGGCCGCAGCGGCGGCAATAGTGAGCACGGAAAACGTGCTCATATTTGCAGCAACGGAAGCGCCGCTGTTGGGGTTATGTTCAATGGGTTTGTTGTCACCGCTGATTACAATAGTAGTGGTGTTGTGGGTGGGAGCGGAATATATATATAGATGTTGGTAAAGCGCATACGCTCCACTGGCTCCGCATTCAGACCCAGCGCAAAGGAAGCAGGCCGTCCTTGCTTTGGGAAATGTTCTGAAAACTGCCGAAAGAGACCTGCGCTTCCCTTAATTTTACTGCCCCATACCGCTCATTTTACAGGCGTCGTCACCTTGTTTTCCAGCTCGCAATGCATTACGTCATTCCAATGGCGGCGGATGACAACGTCAGCGGAAAGGTCGGTGTTGTTATATGAAACAGACCATTGCGTGTTGCTTGTGATGGCATCGGGGTCGGGGTCTTGTGCCGCCGATTTCATTGCGTTCCACACGGTATCGCCGGTGTAATTACCTTTTTCATTCTCAAACACCTGCAATACAGCATCATAACGCTCTCTGCCGTGACCGTAGATGTCGTTTTTCTGATTCGGAAGCACCTTATCCTTATGACGAATGAAGAAATTCGTAACCGCCTCTGACGGA
>SFFD01000079.1 GCA_004556975.1 Oscillospiraceae bacterium
ACGAACATGATTTTCATGCACAAGCTCACAAGGCTTGTTTCCATGACAAGTAAGAGCAGTTCGGGGATTTCCATAGCGTCAAGCCCGCTCTGCATGGAAGCAAGGGCGGCGGCAACATCAATCTCTGTGCTGCCGCCGATTACCCCCGCCGCGCCGGAAACAACGTGCTGCGCCATATCGAACACCGCCATAGTAATGTCAAAGGTGTGCGTCACAAGGTAGACTGCCACAAACGCCTTGAACACCCACTTGAAGAACATGGAAGTGTCAACGTCGTGCATATTGTTCTTTTCCGTTACCATGCTGATAAGCTCATAGCATAGGACGTAGGTAATGACAAGCCCCGCAATGGGTACGATTACATTTTCACTAAGGGTCTGTATCATGGAGAATATATTTGCGTTCCACCCTTGCGGGGTCTGCCCTACCTCTGCGGCGATAGTGCCGACTTTTTCGTTTACGTCCCCGAACATAGTTGACAGATTACCGTTAATGGCTCCAATGAGGATTTCCTTTATCCATTCGTTAATCGCGTCAAGTATGCTCTGCATAAGCTAACCCCGCCGCTTAACCGAACAGGCCGGAAAGCAGAGGTACAAGGGTGCCGCCGATAAGGGCAACGCCGCCGCCCGCCATGAGCTGTTTCATGCCCTGGCTTTTCGCGCCCGGATTGTCGTTTCCGTAGCCCTCCAAGAGGTTGATAACGCCCCAAATGCCAAGACCTGCTCCGAGAGCGATAACAAGTGTCTGCAAAACGCCTACTGCGCTGTTGAAAAATGCCATAATAAAACTCCTTTCTGCCGCTTTGCGGCTGCCCGAAAAAGGGCATAAAAAACGGCGGTCAGTTTTCGATAACTGCCGCGGTCATAAGTCCCCGCGCTGCGTAATTTCTGCGGCGCGGCGGTATTCAGTTGTAAGGGTGCGGCTTCCTGCCGCGATACGCGCAAGGAGTAGGGGCGCGTACCATGTAGCCCGTGTTTATTGTTTTTACTTTAAGCTCCCTCCTTTTCAAAAAGTGGTGTGTAGACAGGCATAATGCCGTACTGCCGTTCCCGGACAGCTTCGATATACTTGATATAGGAAATACCTGCCTGTCTTGTCCTGCGTTCCTGTTCCCGCTGCATTTCCTCGGCTGCTTCCACAAGCCCGCTGATAGCCCGGATTAGCTGCTGTTTTGCCTTTTTCTTTCTGATACGCTTATTCATTCTGTATCCTCCTGCAAATCTGCTTCGTCAACTTCGTAATAGTCAAATACCTCGTCCGGCTTTACGATTGCAGGACGGCGGCGCAAGTGCTTTTCCATGTCAAAGGCATTTTTCTTGTCAAAGTCGGAAAGGTACTTGTACTTCGGGTGTTTGGTAATATCGTATTTTTCGGAGAAGAACGGACGCACCCCGCGTAGCTGCAAGATACATTTCCCGCCGTCCATGACCGCAATTTCATCTTCGCTCATAAGCTGCTTGCCTAACTTCTGATAGTTCAGCCCGTGGGAAAGTTCCCGTCCTCGCGTTTCGGAAGTGTTAAAACTGTCAATCGTTTCTTTCCCCAAGATTTCCGACATTTCTTTAAGGGTCGTTTTCTCCTTGCCGCCCAAGAACAGGGTCGTATCGCAGTTGCCGACAATGGTATCGGCGTTGTCCTTGTAGATAGCCTTTAGCTGCGACTGGCTCTGCAAGATGATGGACGCGGAGATTTCGCGGCTCCTTATCGTGGCAATGAGTTTTTCAAACTTCGGTATCTGCCCGATATTTGCAAACTCGTCAAGCAGACAGCGCACATGAACAGGTAGCCGCCCGCCGTACACATCATCTGCCTTGTCACAAAGCAGATTGAAAAGCTGTGTGTAAAGGATTGATACAACAAAGTTAAAGGTGTCGTCGGTGTCGGAGATAATAACAAAAAGCGCGGTCTTTCGGTCGCCTAAGGTGTCAAGCTCCATTTCGTCGGTTTCCATCAGCTCGCGCAGTTCCCGAATGTCAAAGGGGGCAAGACGCGCACCGCAGGAAATGAGGATAGAGCTTCTTGTTTTTCCGGCAGACAGCAAAAACTTCTTGTACTGGCGCACCGCAAAATGTTCCGGGTCTTTTTCCTCCAAGCGTTCAAACATGAGGTCAACGGGGGATTGAAATTCCGGGTCGTCCTCGCGGGCTTCCGACGCATTTATCATTTCAAGCAGCGTCGTAAAGTTTTTCTCGTTCTCCGGGGCTTCGTACCAGATGTAGCCGATAAGGGCGCAGTAAAAAAGCCGTTCCGATTTCACCCAAAAATCCTCGCCGGATTTTTCCCCGTCGCCTTTGGTGTTGGCGATAATGGTATTTACCAGTTTCAAAATATCCTTTTCGCTGCGCAGATAGGCAAAGGGATTGTACCGCATGGATTTCTTGAAATTGATGGTGTTTAGCACCTTGATTTTGTACCCGCCCCGCTGCAAGAGCTTCCCGCACTCGATTAAAACCGTTCCTTT
>SFFD01000080.1 GCA_004556975.1 Oscillospiraceae bacterium
CACTTTGTCCTGTAGGGTCGTCTAATTCCCAGTTTTCTGAATACTGACCTGGAACAATTGGACAGCTTACATTGCATCCCATAAAAATCACCACATCAGGTTTTGGAATATCCGCAATCAGCTTGTTGTACTGCGTCCTTTCCATATCAATTCCATGCATCGTTTTCATCAAGCGGACAGCATCCTGATTTATGCGGTCTTTCAGTTCTGTTCCTGCTGAATAGCTTTCAAAAACATCTGAAGCAAGTTTTTTTCCTAATGCTTCTGCAATCTGACTTCGGCATGAATTGTGAACGCAGACAAATGCAACTTTTGGTTTTCTATTTGCCATTTCCTTGCCTCCAAAGTTCTTTTCAAGTTTCTGCTATTGAAACGAATCTGTTTACAATCCATCTACATCCACCCCTGCACACTCTGCACCACATTAAACAAATACCCCGCCGCAACAATTCCAACAACGCAAATCGCTGTAAAAATTGCAAGCAGCTTCGGTTTTACAGCCTTCGACAGCATCACAAGGCTCGGAAGGCTCAAAGTCGTTACCGCCATCATAAAACTCAAAACAACGCCCAGTGCCGCACCTTTGAACAAAAGTGCCTCCGCAATCGGTATGCAGCCGAAGATGTCCGCGTACATGGGAACTCCGCACAAAACCGCAATCAAAACGCCAAACGGATTTTTACTCCCCAAAGCCGAAGTAATCCACCCCTCAGGAATCCAGTTGTGAATGAACGCACCGAGTGCAACGCCTGCAAGAATATACGGAAAAAGCTTTTTCAGAGTTTCAAGCATTTTGTCAAAGGCAGATTTTACGCGCTCTTTCATCGTAAAAGTCATCTCAGGAAGTTCCGCCTGCCCGCAGTTTCCGCCGTTTCTTGCATTCAAAATAAAATCCGCAATTTCCCCCTCAAGATGAAGCCTCTCAATCAGCGAACCGCCAGCCACCGCAATCACAAGCCCGAATACAACATACAAAACGGCAGTTTTCCACCCGAATACGCTCATCAGAACCACAAGCGAACCCAAATCCACCATAGGCGACGAAATCAAAAAACTGAACGTAACTCCAAGCGGAAGCCCAGCCGCCGTAAATCCCATAAAAATCGGAATGGACGAACACGAGCAGAAAGGAGTTACAGTCCCAAGCAAAGCTCCGATAACCCTCGAACCAAAACCGCCGAACCGCCCCATAATCTTCCGGCTCTTCTCCAGCGGAAAAAACGACTGAATCAGCGAAATCAAAAAAATCAGCACACACAAAAGCACCGAAATCTTGATGATGTCAAACAAAAAAAACGCCACAGCCCCGCCAATTTTCGATTCCACACTCAACCCGGCCGCCGCCACCCCATGCCGAATAAGCGCATACAGCCACTTCATCCCCAAAATCTCGTTCTGAAAAAAATCCCACATAATCTTCTATTATATTCCTTTTATTTTTGTTCGGGCGGCTTTTTGTTCCGCTCCATTACATTCCGCTCCTCAAAAACCAGGCTTTCCAGCATTCCGCTTTCGCTCCAGCCTCCTCACTTCGTTGCGGTGGCCGGCTCCGCCGTGCTTCCAATCCTTGCCGCAGTTAATTTTTGCCGTAACATTTTACCACATTAAAATACTGCTTAAACTCGCAAAAAGTTTCGCAGTTTATCGAATAGTGCATCCACTTACCATCGCGCCTTGCATTTACAAGACCACATTCACAAAGAATTTTTATATGATGCGAAAGGGTGGGCTGCGTTATGTCAAGCTTTTCCAAAATCCTGCACGCACAAAGTTCACCGCCAGTCAAAAGCCCGATTATTTTAAGCCTGTTTTCATCGCCCAACGCCCGGCAGATTTCCGCAGTTTTTTCTATAGTCATAAATTCACCTGTTTTAAAAACATATTGATATTCATCAATGTGTAAAAGATAGCAGACATATAGATGGTTGTCAATATGATATTCTTTTTTTGACAATTTTTAAGAAATTTCGGCAAGAATTCCCCCTCATTCATGTGGGGGATGAATTGCCGCCTTGACGAAGTCGAAAAAATTCCTAAATTATAATTGTACAAAACAAATTTCGTGAGGTGATAACTATGCCGATTGTAAAACTCAACAGAGCGATCAAGTACCGTGCATACCCGACAGCGGAACAAGCGGCACAGTTCGCCAAAACCTTCGGCTGTACACGATTTATTTGGAATCACATGCTGGCGGATGCACAATTCTTCTTGTGTGCCGCAGATAAGTTTTTTATTCCGACACCGGCAAAATATAAAGCTGAGTTCCCGTTTCTAAAGGAAGTAGACAGCCTTGCGCTTGCCAATGCGCAACTGGATCTTCAAAAAGCCAATAAACGGTATCTGGAGGATAAGCACATCGGTGCTCCAAGGTTCAAATCCAAGCGCAAGAGCAAGCTGTCGTATACCACTAACAACCAGATGC
>SFFD01000081.1 GCA_004556975.1 Oscillospiraceae bacterium
TATCATGAACGCGTCAACGGACCGGGAGCAATATTTTTATACAGCGAAGGGGCTTTTCAAAAGGTTATTGTATCGATTTATCATGGAACAGAGTGTATTCAGTTTGTGGCTCCTGCTGGTCAGATAGAGGACACGTATTTGACGTAAAAAATCTGCGGCCGGCTTTAAAAGAATGGTGTTTTTTCTTTGGATAAAAGGGAACAGGTGAAAACTTTTTGCCCAAAGCAAAATATCTCCGAAAAAAGAGTTTTTTTCTTCGGCGTACACGCCGGCAAGCTGCAAAGAGGAAGGGTTGCGAGGCGATAACGGCCAAAGGAAAGTCTATCCTCTTGCAAAATGCAGCGCCAAACGGTACAATACCGGATAGGAGGTGCTGTGGAATGAATGATACAGAAAATTACCATTTTTATAAACCTTATCTGACCGATCAAGAGCAGGTGTTGTGGACGGGAATGCCAGAAAAAGGGAGACTTTTTACCGGGCAGGATTTTGTGCTCCTTCCGTTCGGGATTGTGTGGCTGGCTTTTTCCCTGTTTTGGGAGGTGGCGGCTTTGAAAAGCAGCGCACCGCTTTTTTCTTCATTGTTTGGATTGCCGTTTATCGGCATAGGAGTGTATTTGGTATTCGGGGTCTTTATCCAAAGGCTCCGGTTAAGAGGCAGGACATTTTACGCGATCACAAACAAAAAAATCATGATCAAACGGGGAAATCGCATTGCGATGTACGATGCATGGGATCTTCCTCCCATGAGTATCCGGATCCATAAAAATGGAAACGGAACCATCGTGTTTCAGGAAACGGTGTATGGCACGGGCAGACGATCCAGCACCCGATATTTTGCACTGGAAAATATCGCTGATTTTGAACAGGCGCAAAATGCCATTAGCCGGATGGACCGGTATCAGGCGCCGCAGCTTGGTGAAAATTTCTGATCCGTTTGTCAAAACAAAAGAGGATTTGCAAAGTACCGGACAGAACGGGACAAGTTGGCCGGCGGCAAGGGAAAGCGCAGGTCTTTTTTAGGATGAGCTGCGAAGATGGCCTTCTGGTCGCCGTGATGCTGACTTTATCGGGCCGCACCAAAAGGCAGATCGGGATATGCAATATGTTTGCCTGATACGGTGGGAATGATGTTTGCTGCAGGAATGCAGCAATGAGCCGCTTTTTCGCCGGCGAGATCATTTTGTGCTATACGAAGGCAGGACGGTGGATTTTATGGAGAAAAAATCTCATTCTTTTTTCCGATTTGTGGCGCCGGTGGTTGTTTTACTTTTGCTGGTTGCCAGTTCAATACTCATTTTTCAGATCAGAACCGAAGAATACAAAGATTGGACTGCTGTGCCAGGAGTGGTTTTTAAGCGGGAATGGGTGAGAAACTTCCGTGTGAGAATCTACTATACTTATACGGTGGACGGCGAAAGTTATACGGGAAGCGAGTTATATCATCGGTCGAACGGGACCGCTGAGGCGGGGGATGAAACGCTGATTTGGTATGATCCGGAGAATCCCGCCCACAGTTCTTATCATAAGCCGGGGCCGGGTCTGGATCCTTATGGCGTATATTTTCTGATGGCGCCGCTGGCCGTTGCGTGGCTGGCGGAAAACCACAGAAAGAGTTAAGCGGCATCCTTTTCGATATGTCAGTTTTTTGTGCCGTGTACGGATAAAGGGCTTTTTTTCCCGAAGTGTTCGGCCAGAAAAGAGGGAACGCCGGCGTATTTTATCGTCGCGCCGCTTTATCGCTTTTCGCGGGAAAAAGCCATTTAAAAAAGCACCCCAGTGCGCAGGAACACTGGGGTGCTTTTTATGACAGTATCCGGCTTATACGGCGAGGCGGAAACCCTTTTTTTGATGTAAAAAAGAATCTGACGGGCAAATAAGCATCTGGGCGACAAGTGCTTCTACGACAAAGGAAATAGAGAAACTGCGAGGCCACTTGTAGAAAAACAAACGGACAGGCTCTGTCGTAATCTGGCGGGCACCAATCCAGGAGCCGATCACTGTCAGAAAAATGGACATCAGAAATACGGTGCAGAGGATGTTGATGGTGATCTGTGCGCGATAACTGTCTGTTTATTTCACAATCCTGCCGGTCAGCCATTCGGCGGGCAGGTAGGTCAGCAGAACCAAAATAACAACACTGATCCGGATAAACAGCATGATCTGCATAGCGTCGGCCCAGACCTACAGATGAAAGCCGCATTCAAAACAGGTGATCACGGCGCGATGATATTGACCGATAGAATGAAAAAATGGCGATGAAAAGGGCAAATTCTTTTTTGTTCCGGGGAAGTTTTTGATAAAATTCTAGGTTTTCTTCCTTTCTTTTTATTTACCGTCCGGGCGAAAAAACAGCGGGGGATCAAACGATCCCCCGCTGAACTATTTTACGCATCGGCTGTCCTTTTTAAGCAAGAAGTTT
>SFFD01000082.1 GCA_004556975.1 Oscillospiraceae bacterium
AAGCGAAGAGGGCCAAACTAAAAAAAGAAATGTTGGAAATAGAAATCCGGCATTGGACAAAAGCAGATATGCTGCTGGAAATCATCGGGAGGAAAAACCATGAAAATCCTATTGATCGATTACGATGCGGGAACAGTGTCTCTGGAAGGAGATACCCACGCATATGATTTGGCCAAAGAGTGGAAAAAAAGCGGTGGAAAAGTGCTGATTGCGGCGGCGGACTATTCCTATTTGCGGCAAAAGAATCCTGAAAAGCCGCAAACAGGCAAAATAGAGGAACAGGACGGCGTACCGTTTCTGTGGATAAAGTCGCCGGCGGCGGCTGACAGAGAGAAAAAAATTTTACGTGGCACGCTGCCCTTTGAAAAGGGCCTTCAGCGCAGCATGGGGCTTATTTCCGACTGGAAGCCAGAGGTGGTTTTGCTCTCCTCCCGCCATCTTTTGGGCAGCCACGGAGCAGCGAAAATCGCCAAAAAACTGGATATCCCTTTTCTGTTTGATGTCAGACGGATTTATCCGGAGCATCTGCAGGAGGTATTAGAGTATACCCCCGGCCATTACTTGATCCGGCTGTTTTCCCATATACAAAAAATGGCATACCGAAAAAGCCAGTTGGTTCTGTCAGTCTATTCGAAGCTGGATGAACATATGACAGAGATGGGTATTGATTCGCAAAAGTTTACATCGGTTCCGCAGGCGTTGGTACCTTCTTTTTTCAAAGAGCATAAGCCGCCGCAGCGTCATATTGACTTTGTCCGGCGATATCAGGGAAAAGGAAATTTTATTTGCTTGGCTGGGGGAGAAATGGAAAAAGATCAGGGATTGGACCTGTTGATTGAAGCGGCGGCACTTGCGCCGCGGGATATACTGTTTATCTTAGCGGGAAATGGTATGTATAAACCAAATTTAAAAAGAGAAGTAAAACAAAAGGCGCTATCAAACGTTTTGTTCCTGGATGGCGTACATCCCCAGCAGCTGATCGACCTGTATCAGACCGCGGACTGTCTTTATGTAGGAATTCCGCCATTCCGATGGCACCAATACGGTGCGGATACGACTCGTATCCTGTTGGCAATGTCCAGCGGTGTGCCGGTAATCTGCGCCGCAGAAATCCCTGAAAATCCAGTGGAAAGAGCAGGCTGCGGAAAAATTACGCCTCCGCAGGATCCCCAGTCACTGATGCAGTCGCTGGAACAGCTGCGCGCGTTGCCGCCCGAAGAGAGAAAGTCCATGGGAAAACGAGGAAATGAATACGTGAACCAAAATGCAACCATATCCCATCAGGCTTCTTCTTATTGGGAAGCGTTGCAAGCGGCGGTCAATCAGTCAAAGGGTGAGAAAACACGTTCCTGACGATTAAAAAACTCCAGCCTTTTCGCAAAGAAAGCTGGAGTTTTTGTTTAATAGGTTTCGTAATGAATTTTTTCTGCAGAAAACCGGTCAACAAACCGGTTCTCTTGCAGGCCGTAACCGACTGAAATCATTGCAAAGGGAAGAATACCATCCGGTAGATTCAGCGTATTATGCAGCGCTTGCGTACGATCCTCATCCGGATAAATGCCCATCCAGCATCCGCCGAGGCCCTCTTCGGTAACTTGCAACAGGATATTCTGTACGCTGGCTGACAGATCCTGTACCCAAAAACGATTTTTCTCCCCGGCGGTTTGAAGATTGACCAGAGGGACCAATACCATCGGCGCTCGGGCGGCAGGTTTTCCGTAAGGAGTCAATGCGGCGATTTTTTGGATCATCTCCGGATTTTTGACTACTAAAAATTCCCAAGGCTGCCGGTTCATGGCAGAAGGCGCCTGCATTCCGGCACGTAGGATACGTTCCAGTTTTTCCTGCTCCACAGGGCAGGAATCGTATTCCCGGATTGAACGGCGGGTAAAGATACTGTTCATAAAAAACTCCTTTGTAAAATCGTGGTACTCTTAACGGAGAAAACAAAACCCGAATAGGATGACAAAATGATAGTATGGTCGAAAGACTGTGCGGTTATTGTTTTGCAAAGTAATAGCGGTAGGGGGATTCAATTTTCGCTGCCGACTTATTCTTATTTGTTTTCTTTTTTAAGTCTTGCTTTTGCTTCTTCAACAGTTTCACCGTCTTTAGTAAGGTAGGTGTCTACAAACTTATCTTCGATTTTTGTATAGCCACCAACAACACCTTGCTCGATTTTTTTGTAACCGTTAACGACACCCTTTTCAATTTTCTTGTAGCCGCCGGCTACTGTCTCGGCGATTTTTTCGTTTACTTTTACAATTTTAGACTTAGCCATATCTATTCTTTTTCCTCCTATAAGATTCATTCCAAGAAACAGTATAATTATCCATACCGTTGTTCCCGTCAGAATATTAAATAATTGAATTTCTGCCGCTTTCATACCGGGAAAAGTCACAAGCATGGAACGTTGCATTG
>SFFD01000083.1 GCA_004556975.1 Oscillospiraceae bacterium
AAGCAGCTTTTTCTTATTGCTGATGATATCCCCGGACGTGCTGACAAAATATGCCGTCAAACCGTTCGGCACTAGCGAAGAAAGGGGATGAAGGGATATTTTAAAAACCGTATTGGACACCAAACGGTTTCCGAGAATCTCGACAGGAATCTTTTCAGGCGAATCTTTTTGCGGAATATTGGGTTCAGGCTCTTCTTCGTAATCATCATTAAATAGCCGAGCCACACGCTTTGTTTTTTCTGCTTTCTCCTGTTCCTGCCGTTTTCGTTCTTCGTTGATTTCCCGTTGCCTCTGAATGATAGCCTTACGCCGTTCCTCCGCTGCCGCCATTGCTGCCAGACGCTCTTCTTCCAGACGCCTTTTTTCAGCTGCCGCTTTCTCGCGCTCCTGCTCTTCTCGCAGTTTCTCCGCAGCTGCAAGCTCTTCCATTGCTTCTTTAATAATGTCCATTTTTTCAGAAGCAAGAATCTTGGTATAAACACTTGCCTGCGTGCCGTTACATAGCTCAGCAGCATGACGAGTGTAGGCCTCCTGCAGTTGCTGCGCGTGTCGGTATGCCGCAGCCGGAAAAGAAATTTTGTCGCGACCGTCATTCACGGTTATCTTTGTATAGCGGACAGATTTGATGATCGGATTTTCTTTATACCGGCGGCTAGGGGTTCCATCTTTGTTTATGTGTGTATAACGTTCCGAAAGCAACTCCCCATTTGACAATACAGCGCCGGTTGTTTCTTTTTCTGTATATTGCACTGTCATTTGTGCTGTGTCATAGGTGAGCACTTTCATTGGTTTATCCGTTTCAAAGAGGACAATGCAGTACGGGAAAAAGAGAACGGCTTGTTTACCGGATATGCAGCAGACCGGCTCTGCCTTTGTAAAAAATCGGTCACGGATATTGCACTTTGTGCTATTCGAAATCTGCAAATCTTTTGCCGTCTCTTTGAAATTCTGCCAGGTGGGTGTTTCTTTGAAATATGTATTGATTTTAACAAATCTCTCCGGAAGCTTTTGAGCAACGGCCTTGGGTTCGCTTAAAACAGCAAAAGATTCTATACCGGCATTTTCCTGCACGCCAAGAAAGTCGTTGATCTCGCGAATACGCGCCAATTCCTTCTCATGGGAGCGGATAAATGTGTTGTTCACTCGAACATGATTTTTTTCGTTCCGATATTGTGCCTGCATTAAGTAGCAATTATTGAGAAGTTCCTCTTCTGCAAGTGCCTCACGTCGCGTATAGCTGAAAATGGTTTCTTGTTGATATTGCGGACTTCCAATACGGAGAATTATACTTGCTTTTTCCTTCTCTAAATCCTGCTTTTTCCGGGCATTCAGAATCCTTTCGCGTTTGTCAATCCATTCTTTGTGAGCCGTATTCAGTGATTGCTCCGCGGCAGAAAGTTCTTTCTCGGAAGACTCGATTTCGCGGATTAGCGTCTGTCGATCTTCTTCGATTTTTTCTTCAAACGCCATCAGCCAGCGCTTTTTGCTTTCCCACGCTGCGTGCGCTGTTTGGTACTCCGAAAGCAATTGCCGCTTTGCATCGGTCGCCGCATTTAGCTCTTTAATTAGCGTGGCACGCGCAGCTGTCGCTTCTGCATCAATCTGATGAATTCTCTTTAGAATATCGATGCGAATATCCCGCTTGCTCTGCAGAACGGCATCCGCAGCATCTCTTTCCGAAGCAGCAAGAGAAAACTCCTCTTCACCTTTTTCAGTCAGTGCAAGAATTTCCGCATCCAATGCTTTCTTTTTTGATATTGCCAGGAAAAAGCAGCGCTCCCGTTCTTTTTTCAACGCGTCGATTTTCTCTTCCTGCGCTTCTTTTTCAGAAATTGCAGCAGAGAAAGCACGGTCCTTTGCCTCGGCCAAAGTATGAATTTCAGCGTCAATTTGCGCAAGTTCTCTGTCCGGCTGCTCCTTCTTTTGAGCAATAGTACGATTCATATCGTCGAGTTTTCTCTGAATTTCTTCGACGAGTGCTTCGTAACGCGGAATCTGGTCAGATACAACGGGCTCTTGTTTCGTAAGTTCTCTGTATTTTCCCTCCAGCGAGGTTTTTTTAAAGGCCAAAAGTTGCTTCGTTTGCTTTTTTTCTTCAATAACTTTTCGCTGATTTACAATATCTGCCTGTTTCTCTTTGTATAGCGGCATCTCTCCGCCAATAGAAACTGTGCAGTTTTCCGGAAATGCATTCGGCGCCAGCTTTTCTACGGACGTCGGGAGATCCACGAGATCGCCAGGAAAATCACAAAACGCCTTTTCTCCAATTTCCCTTATACCATCTTTCCACAGCAAAGCTCGAAGTTCGCTGCAACCCTCAAAGGCATGAGCGCGGATCTGCTTGAGAGAATCCGGGAAAGAAATCGCTTTGATCTCTTTATGGTT
>SFFD01000084.1 GCA_004556975.1 Oscillospiraceae bacterium
AAGCACCCGAACTCGAAGAAAAAAACAGCCGCGAAATAGACGAAATCAGTTTTAATCTCGCACAAAACCTGACAAAACTGGAATTCTGGTTCAACTCGCTCTATGCCTACAACGGAAAATCAAAAAGCGTCGCCAAAAAACTAAGCAGCCGGCAAAACGGAAAAAAAGGCGGCCGTCCGCCAAAAAAAATAACGCTCCTCCGCCAGCGAAAAACCGAACTCGAAGAAAAAATTCTGCCTTCTCTCGAACACGAACTAAAATTCACCGACAGCAGCTTGCGTTTAGAGCAGTTGCCCGAAGAAATAAAAAATGCCAGCCTGGAACTCCAAAAAATAATCCAGGAACTCGAAAACTAATTTTTATTTTGGGCGGCACGGCAACAAGTTGCCGTCGGGCTTTGCGCAGTTCCGGCTTTCGCCTTCATTATCGCCGACTTTGTCGCCGACAACGCTGCGCGCTGCTCCAATCCCTGCCGCAAATTAAATTTTCTTAAAAAGATTTATCATTTCAAGAGCACCCATTGCGCAGTCATAGCCCTTGTTTCCGGCTTTTGTGCCTGCACGCTCAATCGCCTGCTGAATTGTATCTGTTGTTAAAATTCCAAACATTACCGGTAAACCTGTATTAAGAGAAACCTGTGCAATACCCTTTGAAACTTCTGCACAAACATAGTCGTAATGGCTCGTAGCTCCGCGGATTACCGCACCAAGACAGATTACTGCGTCATATTTTTTGCTTTCTGCAAGGTGTTTTGCCGCTACAGGAATTTCAAAGCTTCCTGGAACCCAGCACAAATCAATGTTTTCTTCTTTTACATCGTGGCGTAAAAGTCCGTCACGTGCTCCTTCAATCAATTTGCTTACGATAAATTCGTTAAAGCGGGCTGCAACAATTGCAATTTTTGGATTTCCTTCAGAAACCAGTTTTCCTTCTAAAATATTCATTTTATTCTCCAAAAAAAAATATGTTATTTAAACGGGCAATTCCTGCGTTAGGGGGTGGAGCCATGCCAAAGGCAGTGCGCAAGCACCGCGCGCAGCAAGTGGCGGAACACCCGACTTTGGCGGCAAACCGCCAAAGGAACGCCCTTTTTTTGTATCAATTACAGAAAATGTCCCATTCGCACGCGTTTTGTTGTCAAATACTGAATGTCCTGAGGTCTTGTCGGAACCGCCAAAGGAATGCGCTCTGTAATTTCGATTCCTGTGTCTGCTCCGTTTATCTGGTTTATTTTGTCAGGATTGTTCGTCAAAAGGCGGATTTTTTTGATTCCAAGTTCCTTGAGCATCTGGATTCCGCAGTTATAGTCCCGTGCGTCTGCCGGAAGTCCGAGAGCCAGATTGGCATCAACGGTGTCCATTCCGCGGTCTTGAAGCGCATACGCTTTTATTTTGTTTAAAAGACCGATTCCACGGCCTTCCTGACGGAGATACAAAAGAACTCCCCGGCCTTCTTCTGCAATTTTTGTCATTGCCGCAGAAAATTGATCGCCACAATCGCATTTTAAAGAGCCAAAAGTATCGCCTGTCAAACATTCGCTATGAACACGGCACAAAATGCTGTCTTCGCCGTTTACATTTCCCATTATGAGAGCCGCGTGTTCCGCTCCTGTGATTTTGTCCAAAAATCCGACGAGCTTAAAATTTCCCCATTTTGTCGGAAGTTTTGCTTCGGCAACTTTTTCCACGATTTTTTCGTGAGTTTTTCTGTATTTTATGAGCTGTTCAATCGTAACGAGCTTTAAATTCCATTCAGCCGCCATTTTTTTAAGTTCTGAAAGGCGCGACATGTGTCCGTCTTCACTCATAATTTCGCAACAAAGTCCTGCCTGAGTCAAACCTGCAAGCCTGCAAAAATCAACTGTTGCTTCTGTGTGCCCTGTCCGCTCAAAAACTCCGCCCTCTTTTGCAACAAGCGGAAACATATGGCCCGGACGGCGGAAATCTTCCGGTTTTGAAGTTTTGTCGGCAACTGCCATTGCTGTAACGGAACGGTCAAAAGCGCTGATTCCTGTCGAAGTTTTTATGTGGTCGATACTGACGGTGAATGCGGTTTCGTGGTTGTCCGTATTGTCCGCAACCATCTGCCCAAAACCAAGATTTTTTGCAATCTGACGGCTCATTGGCATACAGATAAGGCCTTTTGCCTTTGACGCCATGAAATTTAAAATTTCTGGAGTTGCAAATTCGGCGGCACAAATTAAATCGCCTTCATTTTCTCGGTCCGGGTCATCGGTACAGAGAATAATCTTTCCGGCACGCAGTTCATCAAGTGCGTGTTCTATGGTTGAAAATTCGAATTCCATAGCAAGTTCCTCCTAATTAAGAATAGATTATATAAAATAAAATGAG
>SFFD01000037.1 GCA_004556975.1 Oscillospiraceae bacterium
CGCTCCCACCTATGAGTGGAAAGAAATTTCCGGCGGCTATGAGTGCACCGCAAAGCGCGTCTGCAAGCACGACGCAAGCCATGTGGAAACCGATAAAGCGACCGTCACCTATGCGGAAATCACCCCCGCTACCTGCCTTGTGAACGGCGAAGGAAGATACACCGCTAAATTCGGCGCAGCTTGGGCAGAAGCTCAAACTAAAGATGTTGTGCTCACGAAGCTCGACCACAGCCACAACGGCAGATGGATTTATAACCGCGAGCAGCATTGGCAGAAATGCGGCCACTGCGGCGAGCTGACCAACGTCGGTGCTCATACCTTCACCGAGTGGAAGGATATTCTCCGTGACGGCAAGGTAGTGTCCGAGCACCACTGCACCGTTTGCGGCTTCAGCGAGTGTGCTCAAATCATTCATATAGACGGAACCAAAAAGCCGCAGGCAGGCGTTGAGGTCAACCCCGCCACCGGCGCCGCAGTTCCCGCCGTATTGCCCGCAATCGCCGTGCTCGCCGGCACAGCGGTTCTCCTCGGCAAAAAGAAATAATCGCCGCAGGCGATAACAAAAGTGCCCTGTTCCTATGAACAGGGCACAGCTTTTTGAAAAACTTCTTTTTTATAAAGATGCGAAAAAATCCGGCATAAGCCGGATTTTTTCGACAAACTGAAAGCCCCGTTCACCGAACGGGGCTTTTTGTGCGTTAAATTCAATAATTATCTGTTTATAACCGTGAACTGCATGCCCTCGAGCACGTCAAGCGCTTCTTCATTAAGGCGCCGGTCGTTGCTTGCAACGCATTTTGCGTCAATGATGATTTCCGCTTCCGGCTGGGTGGTCTTTAGCAAAACTGCGTTTGCCATAACGCAGATATTGGTTACAACGCCGCAGATTTCAATTTGGTCATAGCCCTTAAAAAGTGCCATCTCCGCAAGATCCATACTGCCGAAGGTGTGCTTTCCTATTGTCATGGCGTCTTTGCAGGCTTCACCTGTTTTTCCGTAAAGCTTCCATCCCTCCGTACCGTTTTGGCAATGCATAACGGGAAGCTTTTTCCCCTCCTGCATATCAAGATACTGCGGGCCATGCGTATCCATGGTGTATACTATATCGGCGCCTTCGGCGCGGTATGCCTCCACCTTTGCGGCAATAAATCCGTCAATAAGCTCCGCATCTTTAAATCCAAGACTGCCGTTTACAAAATCGTTCTGATAATCAACTACTACCAGGAGTTTTTTCATAAATGTTCTCCTTCATTTATTAAGAAATTTTTCAACTGCAAAAATGTAGTCTTTTGTATTGTTTTTGACAATAAAATGGTCGCCTAACACAAACACTATTTCGCTGTTCGGAATTGACTTTTTAATATACTTGCTTTCGGATTCCTTTATCAGGTCCTCCGTTCCCACAAGTACAAGCGTCGGCGCGGTTATCTGCTCAAGTTCTTCTTTCGTTATATGAGGCTCATAGAGCATAATGTAATAAAGCACCTTTTTATATGAAAACTTTTCTGAAAATATCGCTCCGACGGAATATAAAAAATATCTGAAAAGCATTGCCAAATGAACAATAGTCTTTATTCCGGAAGGCCTTGTATTTGCACCGTTGGCAATAAGCTTGATTACTTTTTCCGGATACTTTGAAGCAAATATAAGTGCAACGTTTCCCCCGTCGCTGAAACCGAGAATATTTGCTTTTTCGATATTGTGCTCATCCATAAAATCATTAAGGTCTTCGGCGAACTGATACAGCGAAAAAGGCTCGTCCCCAAGGGGCGATTTGCCGTGACCGCGGGTATCAATGGCGATTACGTGGTACTGTTTGGCAAAGTGCTTTGCCACATTGTCGAATATCGTATGATCCTCGCCGTTTCCGTGAAGGAGTATCAAAGGCTCTCCGCTGCCCATTTCTTCATAAAAAAGTTCTATATCCATTATTATTCCCCATTACTCATCAAGCTCGCCGCAAAGATTAACTTCCATAAGCTCTCAGCGGCCTCCGTCGTCATGTTTTTTCCGCTGACCGCGCCCGCTCTTTTAAGGCACGAGCTTGCCGCATAAGTACCAAGGCTTACCGTTCCCGTAGGGCATTGTGAGCAGACTACAACTATGGTTCCGTTTTCATAAGCTTTTTGAATTATATTCGTAAGCGCGGAGCAATAATTTGGAACATTGCCTGCTCCGAAAGTTTCAAGCACCACTCCGCGAAGCTTTTCTGTAATTATTTGCTCAAACAGTTCAATCTGAATTCCGGGAAAAATTTTGAGCACGCCAACGGGTTCTTCATTAAGCTCTTTGAGCACGCATGGCTTGTCGCTTTTTTTCATGAGCACGGAGTCACGGTACTTAATATCAATTCCAGCTTCCGCAAGGTGCGGATAGTTCGGCGAATCAAAAGCAATAAAGCTGTCGGCAGACATTTTAATCGCACGGTTGCCGCGAATAAGCTTTCCGGCAAAATAAAGACAAACCTCAAATACTTTTCCGGAAGCGGCAATCATCATGGAGGCAATAAGGTTATCTTTTGCATCGCTTCTGATTTCACCAAGCGGA
Source organism: Oscillospiraceae bacterium (assembly GCA_004556975.1). GTDB lineage: Bacteria > Bacillota > Clostridia > Oscillospirales > Ruminococcaceae > UMGS1668. The sequence continues at coordinate 2,548 of SFFD01000037.1, forward strand.
ATCTGTGAACCGGTCAGTATTACCGGCTTTGACAGATTCTGAAGAATAAACGAAAGTGCAGACGCGGTATATGCCATAGTATCCGTTCCGTGCAGAACCACAAATCCGTCGTATTCATCCATATGCTCATATATGGTACTGCCTATTTTGTTCCATTCACTCACCGTTACATCCGAAGAGTCAAGAAGCGGAGAGAATTCTATTACATCATACTTAGGAAGCTCAGAAGATGAAAAATCGCTTATACGCGCCATTATATTTGCAAACGGTTCTTTTCCCGGTTTATACCCGTTTTCCGAGCGTTCCATGCCGATGGTTCCGCCGGTATAAATAATACAGATACGCTTCACATTATCCTCCGCGCAACAAATATTTTAAGCACACTATATAATATCACATATTTTTGCTTTGGTAAACCTATTTGAGGGCATAAATTTATTTATGTGGGGAGAAATTTTGGGGATGAGGGCGAAAACACAAAACGCACCCGCAAAAACGGGTGCGTTTTGTATTTATATTATTTTCCGTTATAATAAGTAATAGTGCCTTCTAATATTGCTGTAACATATCTGTCGGTTATAAAAGGAGCGCCCCAAAATCCTCTATAAGTTTCCTCTGGAAGATCCTTTCGTAGCATCCTTTTGCTCTGTTGGTATACGACCTCCTTGTCAGCATCTGACAAGCTATATTTTCGGCTGGTAAAAGTATTGCGTACCATTCCGCCAAAGCTGTTTTTAGCACCATAATCAAACTGTATTGTAAAAGAATAATTTTCATCATAGCTGTTTGTTATCGTTGCATCATAAATAATCAATGAACTTGGATCTTTTAATTTTCCTCTCAGTTCGCTTATTGCAAGTGAAATATATTGGCATAGTATGGAATTGGCTTCTGCATCGTTCTTTTTATCATTAAAGAATTTTTCATCACATCCGCTGCCATCATAAAGTTCCTGCCAGGTATCTATAGCCTCGGCAAACCGTGCAGTATTATAATATTCCCATCCTTTGTCTTCCAGCTCTTTTGCCTCTTCTTCGGAAAGCGTTTTTTTGCACGCCGTCATTCCAATCAAAAGAACAAAAGCAAGCAACAAACACAATACTTTTTTCATATTAGCCCTCCTATTTTTCATTCAAAGCAGCTTCTGCATCATTCGCTGTACTGCCAACTTCCGTCTATTCTTTCCGCAAGCAGTTTATTAAGCCTGTCATGTCTGTCGGATTCGTAAATTTGAATCTTTTCTTCATGATTTGGGTGGTTTTTAGAACATATTTCAATAGCCGTTTCCAAATCGCAATTATACGAAGATTCTGCTTTTTCTCCTACAAATATTTTGAGTATAATACGATCCTCCATTGCTCATTCCTCCCCCTTCCGTCATATCTTTCAGGGGACACTTTTGCAATAGCTGAACCAATAAGCCACCTGAGCTATGCTAATAAAATAAAAAGTGTTCCCTGCTTGCCGCAATTATAACACCGTTCGGTGTTATCTGTCAAGACAATACAACACTTTTTTATAAAATGTTTTTAGTAAAGGGGGCACAATATTATGTATCAAAGAATCAGGGATTTAAGGGAAGACGCAGACAAAACTCAGGCGGAAGTTGCCGCCGACATTGGTCTTTATACTACAACTTATCAGCGTTATGAGCGCGGAGAGCGTGAAATTCCCTTAGATATTGCCGTTTGCCTTGCTAAATATTACAATATATCTTTGGATTATATTTCTGGAATTATAGATTCTCCTCGCCCTCTGCTTCCGAAAGCAAAATTATAATAACCTCTCCTCGCCCCACCAGTCCGGAACAAGCTCTTTCAGGCGGACGGTGGTTTTCTTTTCGCAGTCGGTCAGAATTTCGATTTCACCGCTGACCTTTATATCCATGCTCATCCCTCCGTAAGCTCTTTGAGCAGCCCACGGCAGCCTTCCGAAACATCTCGCCATGTGGCTTCAAAGTCGCCGGTGTACCACGGATCCGCCACATCTCCGGGGCGGCTTGTGTAGTCCAGCAGAAGATATATTTTGCCGTCGGGGTCGCCGCCGCAAATGCGGCGCATATCCCGCAGGTTGCCGCCGTCCATTCCGATAAGCAAATCGTATTCGTCATAGTCGCCTTTCGTCATTTGGCGGGCGGCGTGCCCCTCGCAGGATATTTTGTGCTCCGCAAGCTTGCGCTTCGCCTGCGGATACACCGGGTTCCCGATTTCCTCCCTGCTCGTGGCGGCGGAGTCAATGCGAAGCTCCGAACTCAAGCCCGCATCTTCCGCAAGCTTTTTCATAACAAATTCCGCCATGGGGCTGCGGCAAATGTTGCCGTAGCAAACAAAGAGTATCTTTTTCATTCCGTACACTCCAAAATCAGTTTTTCTTTAGTATAGCAGCAATTTTCCTTTTAGTCGAGCCGTTTGCACACAAAGAAAAATCCCGAATGCACAGCATTCGGGATTTTCTGGAGGCGACAACCAGATTCGGACTGGTGAATCGAGGTTTTGCAGACCTCTGCCTTACCTCTTGGCTATGTCGCCATATACTATTTACGCCCCAAACATATGTATTTGGGGCGTAAATCTGGAGCGGGTTACGAGGCTTGAACTCGCTACCTCGACCTTGGCAAGGTCGCGCTCTGCCAGATGAGCTAAACCCGCAAGTGGTGCCTTCGGTCGGAATCGAACCAACGACACGGGGATTTTCAGTCCCCTGCTCTACCAACTGAGCTACAAAGGCATTTGTCGTCTCTCGGCGACGTCCATTATTATACTATGCAAAAATCAAATTGTCAACCTTTATTTTATATTTTACCGTAATTTTTTTATTAAAGCTTCCAAACCGGCATCAATCCACGATGCAATAATCCGAAAGAAGTTCTACGGTTTTTTCTCCTATTCCTTCTATTGAAAGCAATTCTTCAAGTGAAACTATCGTTCCGTTTTCTTCGCGATATTTCAAAATAAGTTTTGCCGTAGACGGGCCGATACCGGGTATACTTTTAATTTCATCATATGTCGCGCTGTTTATTCCTATCGGAAAGCTTGCCGAAACAGAGTCTTCCTCTGAAAGCCCAGTACTGTCCGCCGAAACATATACCGGTCTTTTAAATGACGGCGTTTCCAAAAACTGAACAACAATTATAGCGGCAAGCAACACAAAGCAAATCGTAAGCATTAAAACCATAACTCTGTCATTTTTTGCTTCAGGAGCTGCATTTTGTTCCTTTTCTTCTTTTTCGTCAATCATACATTTCCTCCAGGAAACAGATAAGGTGCATTATTGCATTCTCTTCGCACCTTGGCAAAACGATATCCGCAGCTTTTTTGACTTCCTCTGCAGCATTATCCACCGCCGCACCAATGCCCGCTGCGGTTATCATATCAATATCATTCTCATAATCGCCTACCGCAACGGAATTTTCTACAGGAATTCCCATGCGGTCACAAAGGCGGCACAGCGCTTTGCCTTTTGAGTTGTCCCTGGGCAAAATCTCAAGAAAAAACGGACTTGATTGAATTATATTCACATCTCTTGAAAATATGCTTTCAGCAAATCTTCCGATTTCCGGCATATTTTCAGGGTCACAGCAAACGATAAATTTATATATATCATCCGGAACATCAGTCACCTTACCGTCAAAGAATTTTATTTCTCTTTTTGGTATATATTTTTTCAAATACTCTCCGCCGGTAAGCAGGTTAATTGAGCTGCCTTGGCATACAAAGTGGCAATCGCAGTTTTTAAAATTTTCCATAAGTTTATTTACGGAAAATTTAGTATAGCTGCTTAAATAATTTGGCTCAATGACCTCGTCCTTCTGCCAATCATACAAATACCCGCCGTTTATGTGAATTGACGGCGCATTTATAATTGAATCTTCCAAAACAAGCCTTGCCGCCTCTATCGCACGGCCGGTAGACACTGTAAAGTGCCCTCCCTTGTCAGTGAATCTTTTTATCGCCGCACGATTTTCCTCGGAAAGACCGTTTGCCTCCCGAAGAAGCGTTCCGTCAATGTCGCTGACTATCAAAATATCGGAAATTTTCTCTATCATCAGATTTCCTCCAGCTTGCTTTCAAATGCGGTGAAATATTCCGGCAGCGGCGCGGTAAATTCCATATATTCGCCGCTGCGCGGATGCACAAAGCCTATTGTGCCCGCATGGAGGCACTGCCCGCAGAGCTGCGTTATTACGTTGCCGGGGCCGTAGACGGCGTCTCCCGCCACAGGATGACCGATATATGCCATGTGTACCCTTATCTGATGCGTACGACCGGTTTTCAGCTTGCATTGAATATGAGAAAACCCTTTATAGCGCTTTATAACCGAATAATGTGTTTGAGCGCTGCGGCCGTCGTCAATTACCGCCATTTTTTTGCGGTCCTTGCGGCTGCGCCCTATGGGCGCGTCAATGTCGCCCTCATCCGGCAAATTCACGCCGTAGACCATAGCCTGATATATGCGGTTCAGGCTGTGCTCTTTAATCTGCGCAGCCAGATTAACATGGGCAAAATCGTTCTTTGCCACAAGCAAAAGCCCGCTTGTATCCTTGTCAATGCGGTGCACAATGCCCGGGCGCAGCACTCCGTTTATGCCGGAAAGACTGCCCTTGCAGTGCCACAAAAGCGCGTTTACAAGGGTTCCGTCATGATTGCCGGGCGCAGGGTGCACTACCATTCCCTTTGGTTTGTAAACAACCAAAAGGTCGTCATCCTCGTAGTAAATATCCAGCGGTATATTTTGCGGCTCCACATCAAGTTCCACCGCGTCCGGAACCGTTACGGAAACATCCTCGCCCGCTTTGAGCACGCGGCTTTTCGCCGCTTCTTTGCCGTCCACGGTAACTCCGCCGGAGGCAATAACTTTTTGTAAAGCCGAACGGGTAAGGTAGTCTATGCTTTCTGAAAGGAACTTATCAAGGCGCATGCCTTCCGCTTCCTCCGAAACAGTTATAACTATCTTATTCATGGTTGCCGCCGCCGAATATCTTTTCAATATCTGCATCAATTTCATCAAGTGCTTTTTGTTTGCTTTCCTGTTCGCGCTTTTCGCGTTTTTCTGCTGCAAAGGCCGCTATACAAACAAGAATTGCGCCGATTGTTATACACATATCCGCCACATTAAAAATTGCAAAGTTTATTATCCGCACATCGATAAAATCTATTACATATCCAAGGCTGAGCCTGTCAATAAGGTTACCGACGCCTCCGGCAATAATAAGCGAAAGAGCAAAAAGCTCAAGCTTGTCTTTTATTTTTCCTGAAAGGAAAAATGCAAGAGCAACAATAAGCATAACCGAGGTTATACCCACAAGTACCCAGCGGTTATCCGAAAACATACTGAATGCCACGCCTGTATTCTCTGTATATCTGAAATACAGAACCTTGTCTATTACAGCAATATCACCGGACGCAAGAGCCTGTGCGGCCCAGTTTTTCGTAATTCGGTCAACCGCTATAAGTATTACGGCAATAATAGTTGTTATAAGCTGAAACATTATGCCTCCTAAAAACAATCGGGCAGAATTACATAATAATTCCGCCCGTATTGAACTAATGTCAACCTACTATCTCGGCGCAGCGTGCGCAAAGAGTCGGGTGTTCGGCACATTTGCCTACTGTGTCGCTGTGAGTCCAGCAGCGTTCGCATTTTTCACCCGGAGCAACCTCTACTTTGACATTAACGCCGTCGAATTCGGATTTTTCCACATCAACAGCAGATACGATGAACGCGGAAACAAGGTCGTTTTCAACGGATTTTGCAAAGTCGTACCAATCTCTTCCGCAATTAAGAGTAACCTTTGCTTCAAGCGATTTTCCTATAAGCTTCTGTCCGCGGGCTTCCTCAAGAGCCTTGTTCACAATATCACGAAGCTCGTCGATTTTCTCCCATTTCTCCATAAACTCCTCATCGGCGGAAACGCCGCTCTTTTCGGGCAGTTTGTTGAAGAATACGGATTCTGCGTCGTCTTTTTCACTTCTTGGCATATATCCCCAAATTTCCTCTGCGGTAAAGGAAATAACGGGAGCAAGATACAAAGTCATGGTACGGAGAATGTTGTAAATAACGGTCTGCGCGGCACGGCGGCTTTCGCTGTCCGCCTTTTCGACATAGAGTCTGTCCTTGAGAATATCAAGGTAGAAGTTGGAAAGATCTATTGTGCAGAAATCGCGCATGGTGGAATAGACGATGTGGAAGTCGAATTTATCGTAAGCGGCTTTACACTTTTCGATAATTTCGTCCATTCTTGCCATTGCCCATTTGTCAATGCCGTCAAGCTTTTCTACCGACACGGAATCGGTGTCGGGGTTAAAATCACCGAGGTTGGAAAGGATAAATCTTGCGGTGTTTCTGATTTTGCGATATGCATCGGAAAGCTGCTTGAGAATATCCTGAGAAATTCTTATATCCGCATGATAGTCGGAAGAAGCAACCCAAGTACGCAGAATATCCGCGCCGTATTTGTCGGTAACCTCATCCGGAGACATTCCGTTGCCAAGGGATTTGTGCATGGCCTTGCCCTCTCCGTCAACCACCCATCCGTGGGTGCAGACGGCTTTGTAGGGTGCGCTGCCCTTTGCCGCAACGGAGGTGAGCAGCGAGGACTGGAACCATCCGCGGTACTGATCCGCACCCTCAAGATAAAGGTCTGCCGGCCAGCGAAGTCCGTGTTCCTCGTTGCAGACGGCTGCGTGAGATACGCCGGAGTCAAACCAAACATCCATGATGTCCATTTCTTTGGTAAATTCGGTGCAGCCGCATTCGCATTTGAAGCCTTCGGGCAGGATTTCATTTGCTTCGTATTTATACCATGCATCGCTGCCCTCTTTTTCGTAGAGGTTTGCGATGGCATTTATGGAATCTTCGTTGATAATCGGCTTTCCGCAGTGCTTGCAGTAGAAAATCGGAATCGGAACGCCCCATGTACGCTGACGGCTGATGCACCAGTCGCTGCGGTCCATAACCATTCCTTTAATTCTGTCGCCGCCCCATTCGGGGATCCACTGTACAGTGTCGATTGCCTTGCAGGCGTCCTCTTTGAAACCGTCAATGGAGCAGAACCACTGCTCGGTTGCACGGAAGATAATCGGGGATTTGCAGCGCCAGCAATGCGGATACTGGTGGATGATTTTTTCAACGGCGAACAGTGCGTTAAGCTCTGTGAGCTTGGTCAGGATGGCTTTGTTGGCATCATTGGTGGTGAGTCCGCAGAACTCGCCCGCTTCTTCGGTAAGCTTGCCGTCGCCGTCCACAGGAACAATTATCGGAATTTCAGGATAGTGGTTTACGCAGACTTCAAAGTCCTCTACGCCGTGTCCCGGAGCGGTGTGAACGCAGCCGGTACCGCTTTCAAGAGTAACATGGTCGCCGACGATGATGGGACTTACTCTGTCGATAAACGGATGACGGTACTTGATATACTCAAGCTCCTTGCCCTTGAGTGAGGCTTCGGAAACGGTATATTCGGTAATCTTTGCGGCTTTCATTGCGCTTTCAACAAGCTCTTTTGCCATGATGTAGTATTCGCCGTTTGCGTGTACCGCAACATATTCATACTCCGGACCAAGGCAGATTGCAAGGTTGCCCGGCAGAGTCCAAGTGGTAGTGGTCCAAATTACGAAATAGGTTTTGTCAAGCTCGGTATTGAGCGCAGCAAGCTTGCCGCCGTCGTCCTCGACTTTGAATTTTACATAAATAGAGTTGCAGGGATCTTCCGCATACTCAATCTCCGCTTCCGCAAGTGCGGTTTTGCATTCAGGGCACCAATAAACCGGCTTCAGACCTTTATAGATGAAGTCCTTCTTTGCCATTTCGCCGAAAATGCGGATCTGCTCAGCTTCGTGCTTGGGCTGAAGAGTAAGATACGGGTGGTCATAGTCGCCTATGCTGCCAAGACGGATAAATTCGCTTCTCTGCACGTCAACATAGTGCAGCGCAAACTCTTTGCACACCTTGCGAAGGTCAAGAGCGGAGTTTATGTTCTCAACGCCGACTTTTTTCATGGCTTTCAGCTCGATAGGCAGACCGTGGGTATCCCATCCTGGGATATACGGAGCCTTATAGCCGCTCATGTTCTTATATTTGATGATAATATCTTTAAGCACTTTGTTAAGCGCAGTGCCCATATGGATGTCGCCGTTGGCGTATGGAGGGCCGTCGTGAAGAACGTAGAGAGGAAGCCCTTCGTTTTTCTCCATCAGTTTTTGATAAAGCTTCTGATCCTGCCATCTCTTTATCATTTCCGGCTCTTTTTGCGGAAGGTTGCCGCGCATTGGAAAGTCGGTTTTTGGCAGATTCATAGTTGAATTATAGTCCACAGACATTTTTGTTTCGTTCTCTCCTGTTAATTATTCTTGTATATCAAGATCTATCCTTTTTGTTTCTGCTTTGGAAACCTCGTCAAAAAATGCATCATCTTCAGAATCTGTCTCCTGTACTGGGGCTTCCTCGGTTTTTATTTCTTCCGAAACAGGCGCTTCTTCATCAGGCTGTTCGGATTGAATTTTTTCTTCAGCTTCAGGCATAAGGCTTATGAGTTCAAGATGCTGCTTATACATTGCAATAAGGCGTCTTTTAAACTCTGCCGTTTCCCTTTGAAGGTTGGCAAGGGTCTCTCTTTCTTTATTTATCTTGCCTTCGGATTCGCTGAATACCTGTTTTACCTGTCCTTCCGCATCGGAAATAATAACCTCTGCTTTTGCCTTGGAATCGCGGATTATGTTATCGCCAAGCTTCTGCGCGCCAAGCAGAACAGTGCGAAGGCTGTCTTCATTTGCCCGGTATTCCTCAAGCTTTTCGGCAAGAACCTCCATTTTTTCCTCGGCTGCTTCTTTCGCTTCATAAAGCTTTTCATAAGAAATTGCTATTTCAGAAAGAAAGCTGTCGACTTCTTCCGGTTTATAACCGCCAAATGGAGATTTTTCAAATCTTTTGTTTGAAATATCATTCGGTGTCAGCACTTTATTTCACCTCCGTTTTATTTTTCTGTGTCATCAAAAAAATACGCCGCTGTTTTCAAGTTCATCAAGCAGGTCGCCCATAATGTTAACATTATAGGGAGTGATTATATAGGTGCTGTTTGCAACACGCTTAATTTGACCGTTGTTAGCATAAGCAACACCGCTGAGAAAATCAATAAGTCTTCTTGAAACTTCTTTATTGGTGGATTCAAGATTAAGCACTACTGTGTGCTTGGAATTAAGGTGGTCTGCAACAGGTCTTGCATCATCAAAGCGTTCAGGCTTTACAAGAACAACCTGAAGCTGTGTTGTGGTATGAATATTGACTACTTTGTTCTGCTTGAGGTCAGAGGACGCGGATTTTCCGAAAATAGAATTTTTGCCGGAATCAGACTGCTTGTCTTCTTCAGTATTCTCGGTTTCTTCATCCTGAACAATGTCCTCGTCAAGTTCCATATCGGTATCTTCCGGTATTCCAAGCATACCTTTAACTTTGTCCATAAATGCCATTGTAATTTCCTCCTATAAAATCTTTCGATTTATAAAACTGATTTTCTTTCACCGAAAAGGCCTCTGCCCACTCTTACAACGGTTGCTCCTTCCTGTACTGCAATCATGTAATCGCCAGACATGCCCATCGATAATATACTAATATCTTTATTATCTATTTTTTTGCTTCTAATGTCAACAAGAAGAGCGTGCATTTTTTTAAAATAACCCCTTGTTTCTTCAATTTCTGCTCCAAAACGCCCGATTGTCATGAATCCCCGCAGTTTTAAATGTTCAAATCTTCTGATTTCTTCAACTGCGTTCGGAATATCATCATACCCAAATCCGCTTTTATTAGCTTCGTCGGCAATGTTTACCTCAAGCAAAATGTCCATTGTTTTTCCGATAAGCGCACAGCGTTTATCAATCTCTTGTGCAAGACGGATTGAATCCACGGACTCTATCATATCAACCTTGTCTGCAATATATTTCACTTTGTTGGTCTGAAGCTTTCCGATAAAATGAATTTTTGCCCGTTTATCATATTGCTCATATTTTTCTAAAAGTTCCTGTACGCGGTTTTCGCCAAGAAGGCGGCACCCTGCCGCAATCGCCTCGTTCACCTTTTCCGGCGGAACGGTTTTCGTCACCGCCATAAGAGTTACTTCCTCCATATTTCTTTCCGAGGCGGCGGCCGCAGCCGCAATATTCGCGGAAATTTCGTTCCACCGGCGTTGCACGTCAGTCAATAACTTTTCCGACATAAAGATCACTTCCCGCAGTAAATACTTCATCATAGAGCTGAAGGCTTGCGTTTTCACCCTTATACCATTTTGCAATAACATAGCCGCTGCCTTCATAGGTAACTTCAATTTTCCTGAATTTTACTTCACCCCTGTCAAGTATGAAAACGCCCATATTCTGTTCTCCGTCAAAACGGATTGCACTTGATGAAACCCTAAGTCCGCTTATAGTATTGAAAATAATATCGGCGCTTACCTGCCTTAAAGAGGCTACTTCCGAAGTAAATTTTTCGCATATCAAAAACACTATTGTGTTTTCACTTGAGTCGTCTTTAAGCACGGAATCCACTTTGAATTTTATGCTTTCGTTTATTCCGTCAAAATTTATCTCAACATTTCTGCCCTCATAGAAGCTTTTTGCTTCTTCTTCGTTTACGGAAATGACATAATACCACTTATAGTTGTCGGCAATTTTTCCGACGCTTGGTTCAACTGTAACAATCTCTGTGTTAATAAGCTCCTCAAGTTGTGCCGCCGTCATTTCAAACATGGTTTCTTTATTTACAAGATTTTCAAATCCGTCTACTTCAGATATAAAATATCCCGTTTTCGGGCAGGTAACGGTTTCGGCAGAATCAGCGCTTATTTCTTCTTTAAGTTCGTTGCATTCAGCATTAAGAATTGCTATTCTGTCCTCAAACTTATTTTCATTACCCGTTATCACAGTTTTTTTATTTATAGCCATAAGCAATTCTTCTTTTGCAGAAGAAAGTGCGGAAAGATTGGTTTCATCAAGTACCCCGGCATATTTTGCAACCGCCGAACCTATTTGAGTGTTGATGAATTCCATTGTTCCGTAAAGCTGTGAATTGCCCCTGCTTGCCTCTTTAAGCAGGCTTATCTCTTTTTCAAGTTCCTCCACCCTTATCATTTTATCTACGGTATCTGCCGAAGCGTGAGTATATGCAACAGTTCTGTTTTTAAGTACGCGTTGAGCGTCCTCATAAACATAACTGACGCTTCCGCTGGTTTGAACGCTTTCAATAATTGTTTCGCTGCGCACTGCAATTCCGTGAACATGAAGCGACTCACTTACAGAATATTCCGTCGTTATTTCAGTCTGATATGGGTTATAAAAGAATCTCCATGCCTGATATCGTGCATAAAAGATGAAGAATGCCGACATTACAACTGCCAGCAGCTTTATCATTTTTCCTTTC
>SFFD01000085.1 GCA_004556975.1 Oscillospiraceae bacterium
TAATTTCCGGCGAATACCCGCTGAGCAGCTACAACTATGCCATTTTCCGCGCGGACGAGCCGGAGGAGGGCGCGGTGCGCCGCCTTGCGGAGTGGATGATAAGCTATGACGGACAGCTTGCCGCCGCAAAGGCGGGCTATGCCACGGTGGAGGATATCGGATTCGATTACAGCCAAAGCGCCCTCAAAAAGTACGAGGCGAAGGGCACAGGCATCGCCTACCCCGGCAGCGTGCCGCCCTATGAGTATGATATTGAGTTTAAGAAAGAACGCGAATACGAGGGCGAAAAATACTTCCGTTATAGTGATGCCTATACATTCGAGCAGCGCGAAAACGGGACTTACAACGCAGGGTTTATCTGCGACAAGGAGCTTCGGCGCGAGGTGGAAAATTTCGTGAACGAGGCGGTCAAAACCGTTTCCGCCGATGAAGAAAATATGCAGAAGTTCATCGAAAAGAGCTGTTCGCTGGAATCCGGCGACCCAAGCCATTGGTATGGAACTTACCTTACGCCAAGAGGATTGGTTACAGAGGCTGAGATAAAAAACGGCTACCTTTCGGTATATGTAGGACTGTCTTATTATGTGGAAATTCAGGAAGGCTATGAAAGATTCTATCGCAGCGAAACGGCGGTTTGGGACATGATTTCCGGCAAGCGCCTTGCGCCGGAGGAGCTTTTTTACGATGGCGTCGACATCGCGAAGGTAATTAACGAGTATATAAGCGTTGAAACTCAGCGCGAAGAAGATATGTTCATCGGTTCTTACAAGATGAAGGCGGACTTCGCCGGACTTACGGAAAGCGGCTGGCACCTCACCGCGGACGCGATTTACTTCGACAACGACAACCCCTACTTCGCCTACGGTTACAAATTTTCCTTGGCGGATCTGCCGGACGATGTAATGGTTACCAAGCAGCCGCGTGCCGTGGGCACAAGGGCGCGCATGATCGAAGAAAGCAAGCGGTTCCGAGTTATAAATACAACGACACACGGCGTTAAAAGTGACGAAGATTTTTGCACATACGAGCTGCTTTATGAGGACAGCTACTCCGGTGCGAAAAAGATAAACGAGTTTATTGAAAGCTACATTAAGGAGAACTTCACGGAGGAAAAGGTGAGAAAATATTTCGCGGGGAAGAATGTGGACATTGACAGTGACGATGTGTACTTTGAACTTGGCGGAACGGATTTTTACACAACGGATTTGGGCGGAAAGTATATAAACTTTTCCGCAGGGGAACTGGTTGCAATAAGAATGGACAAGATAGACGGCAGCTATGTAGAGAGCAAATTCACATATCCGTATTCCTGTGATGTATATTTTGACCCGCAGACGGGTGAACAAATAGATTCAAACAACGTTGAACGGTACAGCTAAACTTGTTAAAAGGGGGCGTAAAAAATGACAAAAAAGATTTTGGCATTGGCTTTGGCGTTTGCGCTGCTGTTTTGCGGCTGTGAGCCGCAACAGGAGGAAATTTCTCAGCCGGAAAGCAGTTCTGCGGTGAGCGAGCCGGAAGTGAGCGAAGAAATCGCCTTTCTGCGGGAGAATTTTCCGCGAATCGACGGCTCCACCTCGCTGATTCCGCTGGAGGCGGGCGTTCGCGCGGCGATTTTCGGCAAAAGCATTGAGCAGGCCGAAAAGGACGTGGCGCATACCACCACATGGGGCAGCTTCAAAAGGCTGCTTAGCGGCGACGCGGATATAATCTTCTCCACCCCCATTTCGGAAGAACAGCAGAAAATGGCGGACGAAGCGGGGATAAAGCTTGAGCAAGTGCCTGTGGTGAAGGAGGCGTTCGTCTTTGTGGTGAACGCAAAAAATCCGGTAGACGCGCTTTCTCAGCAGCAGATTAAAGACGTTTATTCCGGCAAAATCACCAACTGGAAGCAGGTCGGGGGCAGCGACGAGCCGATAATCGCCTATCAGCGCAACACGGACTCCGGCAGCCAGAACTATATGATTGACTTTATGGGTGAAACGCCGCTTATGGAAGCACCCACGGAGCTGCGTCCGGGCAGCATGGGCGGGCTTATGGATGTTATTGCGCCAAATGACGGTTCGTTAGGCTCAATCGGCTATTCCGTCTACGCATACGCGGCGGATATGTACGGAACCGGCGACAATATCAAGTTCATCAAGGTTGACGGCGTTGCGCCCACAAAGGAGACTATAATTTCCGGCGAATACCCGCTGAGCAGCTACAACTATGCCATTTTCCGCGCGGACGAGCCGGAGGAGGGCGCGGTGCG
>SFFD01000038.1 GCA_004556975.1 Oscillospiraceae bacterium
TTTCGAATGGTGCAAGCGGTATAGATATTTATAAGAATTACATTATATATATCAGTGACGGATATGCGTATGTGTATGATTTCAAAAATGAAGTTACCGTGTTTTCATCTGAAAATGAGTTCGGCGATTTTAGCTTTAACGGGCTAAGATTTGATGAAGAGAGCGGAACAGCCGTACTCATAGCTTATAATGAGAAGCTTGATGATGAAATGTACCCAAATGAAAATATAGGTCAAAGTCCGGATTTTATATTTTTATTAAAGTTCAAAGCAAAACAATAATGCAAAAAGCCCCCTGCCGTCGGCAGGGGGTGCTTTTGTTAATGGTGCTTTACTTTTTAAGATTTTTTCCGAAATAGCAGGACATAAATGCACCGACGGCGACGATAAGGCGCCAATCGCTTTTGTCACATCGACGATTGCACTTTCGGCGGCGCGTAAGCCGCGGTAGGCGTATGTATAAAAGTCTCCGCCAAAGGAAGCATAATCAAGATTTGCTTCCGCAGAACCCGAAACCGAAAATCCTACGATAATAAAGATAATTCCGGCAATAAGCCCTATCAAAGACCAAATTGAAAAGCTCTTTGTAACAGAAGATGATGAAATAGGAGCCGAAGCTTCGCTTTCATCACAGCGCGGCTCGTTTACCGCACCGCAAACGCTGCATTTTGTTTCGTTTTCGTTTAGTTCAGTACCACATTTTTCACAATACATAAAAGTCCCTCCTGATATTTTATCTTTCGAATACTACCGTGCTGTTTTCTCCGGTGCCTAGCGCAAAGTAATCAAAGTCATATAAACCTATTCCGGAAAGAGAATTACCTTCATAAATGTAATATGTATAATAGCCATTTCTGTATTTCTCGTAGTACCAAGTGAATGATAGAGGAAGCTCTTCACCGATATAGAGAGCTCCGGTATGATCGTTAAAAAGATAGAGAGTGCCAGAACTTCTGGAAAGAAAGGTAGTATCGCCATCTGAGTATCCTGCATACGGATACCAAACTCCAACGACCCAATTTTCCTCCGCCGAAAGGGAAGTACTGGAATTATAGGAGGTAGGGCTATATTCGCCGGACGAACCTGTCGGGGTTTCAGATTTTCCCGCGTTCCTGAAAATCAAAACCGCCACAATTATAACGGCGAGTGCAATAAGAATATAGAGCAATACATTATGCTTTTTTGCCGCGGGAACTTCTTCAACAGGTGCGACTTCGCCGGACGGCACCGCTTCGCCGGGCTGAGCCGCCTCATCCGCAGCGGCAGGTTCGCCGGAAAACGGTTCTTGACCTTTCCAATTTTCAGAACCATTCTTCGCGGGTACGGGACTAACTTCCGGAACATTTTCGGTTCCCACGGCGGCGCCGCAGCTGTTGCGGAATTTTGCATTTTCGTTTAGTTCAGTGCCGCAATTTTCACATAACATAATAAAACCTCCTAAAAAACGAATTTTGTCATTTATTTAATAATAATATACACCTATAAGTTAATAAAGTCAATCTAAAGATGTTTATTATTTACCCTTTAAGCCTATATAATAATCCCATAGGCTTATTTTAGGGGCGATGTTATGGAAAAAGTTGATTTGAAAGAGATTGGCACAAGAATAGCGAAGCTGCGCAAGCAAAAAGGGCTTACGCAGGAGTACCTTGCGGAAAAGATGGACGTTTCCATTCAGATGATTTCCAACCTTGAACGCGGAAACAAAGCTATAAAAATAGACAATCTGATTAAGCTCAGCACAATTCTTGGCGTGAGCACGGACTACATTCTGACGGGCGGTTCGCCGGCGGCAGAACAACAAATTCCGCTTAACGGCTTTTGGAGTCTTACCGACAAAGACCGCCGGATGATTGAGCACCTCGTTTTATATTGCCTTAATAATAATTAAACCACCTGCCTTTTTAGGCGGGTGGTTTTGTTTTGCTGTAAAATCGCCCCCTGCCGTCGGCAGGGGGCATTCGTATAAAAAATTTTATCTTTCCGGCGCGGGCGGCGGAGGCGGGGGCATATCGTCATATTTTTTGCGGCGCGAATCCTTTTTGCGCTGCTTTTCGGTTTCCTTTATGCGCTGGCGCTGCTCGTGCTCAAAACGGCCGATGTTGAAATAGCTTTGGAACATTACGAGCAGCAAAAGCGCCGCAGGAAGAAGCAACAGCCATGCAAAGCCTTTGAAATCCGGTTCAAGATAGGTGAAGTTGTCAAAATATTTAAAGAACCATACTATGTCGCAGATAAAAGTTGCGACGGCGCCCGCAATAAACGCTGTTTTATACTGGCGCTTTCCGCGGTTCGGACGCACCGCGGAAAAAAGAACAAGATAGAGCACCCAACAGATTCCGACCACTGCGCCGACAGCGCCGGCAACTTCTATCTTTTTTATGAGCATAAGGATAAATGTAAGCACAAAATCCCTCCCAAAAAGTCTATAACCCTATTATAGCTGTTTTTTTATCAAAGAAAAGACCTTTTTGTAAATTTTGCGCGTCAGGTGTCAAAACGGCAGTAATAAACGGTACGGCTTGCCGTGTCGTAAACGGCAAAGACGAAATTTACAGAAGAGCCTCTGCCGCCGTCCTCGAAATAGTACAGTCCGTTTTCCGGAAGGGTAAAGCCGCGGCTTTGAAGAACGCCGCCCTCGCCGAAAAGAATTTCGAGAGCCTGCTCATTTGTAAATTCGCTGCTCCAGCTGCCGCCGATAAGGGCGGCGTTTTTGTCGCTTGCGGTAAAGACTGCGACGGTTTCGCCGTCGCCGAAAAATCCGCCGTGGCTGTCGTGATAATATAAGATGTTATCCTCTGAAACCTCAAGGGCAAGATATTTTCCGAGTTCTTCTTCACCGGGAGATTTTTCCGTAAGGGTTACAAGCAGCACAAAGCCGATTAAAAGCGCGGCAAGCGCAATCAACAAATTTCGGATTGACTTTGTGCTCATGACTCTGCACCCTCATAGTTCAGCACAAGACGGCTGCCTGCGATTTCGGCAGAATAGGCATAGATAACTCCACGGCAAAACTCCGAAGCCGAAACAGCCTTGCTTGAGTATCTGTTTTGGTGTTCGTCCTCTGTTTCTATAACGAAAGAAAGGCTTTGCGGGTCTGCAAAAAGCACCTCAAAAATCAGATTTTCACCGGGCCTATAGCTGCTTTTGTCAGCGTTTTCGGCAACGATTGTGCTTTTGAGCACGGAATCTTCATACTCGTCAAGCGTAATGATTTTTAAATTTTTTCCGGTGCCGTTATATAGCTTTATATAGACGCTGTCGCCTCGCACAACAAAGCTTCCGCAGGCGGAAAAGCTGATTAGCATCAGCAAAACAAGAATTATTGATATAAATTTTTTCATTGGTGCTCATCCTCCTTGACATATTCAAGAATGTCGCCCGGCTGGCACGAAAGGGCTTCGCAGATTGCCTCAAGGGTGGAAAAGCGAATAGCCTTTGCCTTGCCGGTTTTCAGTACGGAAAGGTTTGCAAGGGTAATGCCGACTTTGTCGGCAAGCTCCGTCATACTCATTTTTCTTTTTGCAAGCATTACGTTTAAATTTACTTCGATAGCCACAGAAAAACCTCCTTAAATGGTAAGGTCGTTTTCCGCTTTCATTGCTGCGGCTTTCTGAACAAGGTGCGAAAGCGCTGCGCAGATTGCACAGATTGCGGTTCCGGCAAATACGGCAAAAAGCGAAAACAGGGCAATTCCCGGGTGACTCATATTAAGGAAAAGCAGCACAACGTTTCCCGCAAAGAAAAATGCCGAATCGGCGCCGGCAAGAATTGATATTGTGCCGAGATATTTTGCGTTTTCATAAGAGAAAGAATTGTCACGCCCGATGTTTGCGGCAATTTTCCAGCCGAAAAAAAGCGCCGCGAAGCAGGGCAGGCTAAAGAGAACCATAAAAACAAGCCAGGGGATATAGCAATATTCAAATTCCGGGTACAGCGCCGCAAAAGACCTGCCGTAAATGGGTATTATCCAAAAAAATATAAGAGCAAAGCATACAGCGGCGCAAACGGTTATAATTTTTAGCACGGAAGAAAGCGACTTTTGGTTCATAAAAATACCTCCCATTTGTTCCTTGAGTGTATAATAACATAGTATATACTGAAAGTCAATAAAAACTTATCGAAAAACAATAAATTTTTTATATGCATAAATCTTAAAAGAAAATATCGCAAATTGCGCCATAAAGCGACATAATTCGACGAAAAGGCTTTGATTATGCTGTAATCCGACCGTAATTACGTCGAAACAGGGAATATTTTGCGGTGAAAAATACTGGCATATTATGGAATAATGTGGTAATATATAGGCGGAGGTGATGAGATGAGCGCTTTTGACTTGCTAAAAAAGCAAAATGCCGCCGTGGAAAAAATTCCTGTTGCCCTTATTCACCCTAATCCGTTTCAGCCGCGCAGAAACTTTTCAGAGGAAGAGCTTCACAGGCTTGAACAAAGCATTGCGGAAAACGGGCTTATACAGCCGATTTCAGTCAGAAAAAAGGAAAAAGAATATGAGATAATCGCCGGGGAACGCAGGCTTCGCGCCTGCGCTGCCCTTGGTATGGAAAAGATTTCGGCAGTAGTGTATGAGATAAGCGACAAAGACGCCGCAGTATGGGCAATGGTAGAAAACCTTCAGCGCAGCGACCTTGGCGTTTTTGAGGAAGCGGAGGGAATAGAAAAGCTTGTAACCCTTTGGAATACCGACAGGGAAGAAGCTGCGCGCCGGCTTGGAATGGCGCCCTCCACCTTGTCAAATAAGCTTCGCCTTTTAAAGCTTCCCGGTGAAGCAAGAAAAATTATTACCGAAAACGGCCTTTCCGAACGGCACGCAAGAGAGCTGCTTCGCCTTTCTTCTTCAAAGGAGCAGATAAAGGCGGCGGAGCACATTGCAAAAAAAGGCTTTAACGTTGCGGAAACCGAACGCTATATCACTTCCCTTTGCACAGCAAAGAAAAAAGCGCAGAAGCCCGTTTATATAGTTAAAGACGTAAGAGTTTTTATAAATACATTTGAGCGGGCAATAGGCATTATGAAAAATTCCGGAATCAATGCGGTAAGCACTATGACGGAATCTGAAGACAACATAATTTATACCGTAAGCATACCAAAAAATTCCGCCTTTCAAAAGCAAAGGCGGACAAAACCCATCAAGACTGCTCCGGCGTATTCCGCATGTGCGCCGTCAGTTATATAAATGAAGCATCCATTGCTTCGCCAAAGACACATTCCCCTGAAAAACGAAAAGAAGCCGCCGGAAGGCGGCTTCTTTTCGTTTTAATGTTTCACGTGAAACATCCATACAATATTATTTTAATAAATGCGTATAAACAGATTGAAAAAAGCGGAATAAGCGTTTATAATAATTAGGTAATAATATAAACGGAGGAGAAAATGGGCAAAATAATAGCATTTGCGAACCAAAAGGGCGGAGTCGGCAAAACGACAACGGCGGTAAACCTTGCCGCGGCGCTTGCGTACAGAACAAGGGGCAGGGTGCTTTTGGTGGATTCCGACCCACAGGGCAACGCAACTTCCGGGCTGGGAATAAACAAGAGGGAAATTAAGCGCTCGGTTTATGACGTGATAATAGGAGAAGCGGCGGCTGACACTGCGATAATCCGCACAAAATATAAAAACCTTGATATTCTTCCCTCAAGCATAGACCTTGCCGCGGCGGAAATTGAGCTTGTGGATATGGAAAACCGTGCCCTGCGCCTTAAACAGGCGCTTACAAAAGTGCAGGGGCAGTATGACTATATATGCATAGATTGTCCGCCTTCGCTTGGACTTCTTACAATAAACGGACTTGCCGCATGCACAAGCATTCTTGTGCCGATTCAGTGCGAATTTTACGCTTTGGAAGGTCTTTCACAGCTTATGGCGACGGTTCGCAACGTAAAGCGGCTTTATAACAACTATATTGATGTTGAGGGCGTGCTTCTTACCATGTATGACGCCCGCCTTAATCTTACGGTGCAGGTTGTTGAAGAGGTTAAAAAGTACTTTCCGCAAAAGGTTTTTAAAACGGTAATTCCGCGGAACGTGCGCCTGTCAGAGGCGCCCTCCTTCGGCGAACCGGTAATCTATTACGACTTTGCTTCAAAGGGAAGCCAGGCATATCTTGCGCTGGCGGACGAAATAATAGCAAACAACAGAACGGAGGGATGATATGGCTAAACCAAGAGGACTTGGAAAAGGGCTTGAGGCGCTTTTTGAAGACAGCCGCGACGACAGCCAAAGCGGAGTTACCACGGTGCGGCTTTCGGAAATCGAACCCAACCTTTCTCAGCCGAGAAAGCAGTTTGACGAAGAAGCTCTTTCGGAGCTTGCGGATTCCATTGCCGCGCACGGCGTTTTACAGCCGCTGCTGATAAGACCCACCTCCGGAGGAACGTATCAGATAGTGGCGGGGGAAAGACGGTGGCGCGCGGCGCGCCTTGCCGGTCTTACTGAAGTGCCGGCGCTAATCCGTGAAATAAACGACGAGGAGATGGATCAGCTTGCGCTGATTGAAAACCTCCAAAGAGAGGATCTTAACGCGGTGGAAACCGCCCAGGGCTATCGCCGTCTTATGGATAAATACGGCATGACCCAGGAACAGCTTTCCGAAGCGGTGGGAAAATCCCGGCCGGCCATAGCCAATACTCTTCGTATTTTAAGCCTTCCGGAGGAGATTTTGCCCATGGTGGCAAACGGAAGCTTAAGCGCAGGACACGCGAAGGCAATTTTGTCCGCTCCGGAGGAACGCCGCGAAGCCCTCGCAAAAAAAATTGCGGCAGAGGGTCTTTCCGTAAGAGAGACGGAGCGCCTTGCGGCGAAGAAGGAAAAACCCACAGGGGAACAGCAAAAGCCCAAGGAAAAGTTCCCGAAGAACGCATATTACCGCGAAATGCAGATTGCCATGGCAACGGAGCTTGGCAGACCTGTTAAAATAACAGAAAACAAAAGCGGCGGCACAATTGAGCTTCCGTTTTACGGCAAGGAAGAGCTTGCCGCCATTTGCGAGCGGCTTGCCGACCTTAAAAAATAAAGTGGAGGAAACAGAAAATGCTTGATATTAAATTTTTAAGAGAAAATCCCGAACTCGTAAAAGAGAACATCAGAAAGAAATTTGAAGATCAGAAGATTCCCATGGTGGACGAGGTTATCCGCCTTGATGAGCAGAAACGCGCCGCAAACGCCGAGGCTTGCGAGCTTCGCGCAAACAGAAACAAAGTCAGCAAGGAAATCGGCGTGCTCATGGCTCAGGGCAAAAAAGAGGAAGCCATGAAGATGAAAGAGCTTGTCACCCAGGAAGCGGAGCGCCTTGCAGAGCTTGAAGCACAGGAAAACGAGCTTGAAGCCAAGGTAAAATCCCTTATGATGAAGATTCCGAATATCATAGACCCTTCTGTTCCCATAGGCAAGGACGACAGCGAAAACGTTGAGGTACAGCAGTTCGGTGAACAGACCAACCCCGACTTTGAAATTCCTTATCATACCGACATTATGGCAAAATTCAACGGAATTGATAAAGAAGCCGCCGGAAAGGTCGCCGGCGAAGGATTCTATTATCTTATGGGCGACATTGCCCGTATGCACAGCGCGGTTCTTGCATATGCCCGCGATTTTATGATAAACAAGGGCTTTACCTATTGCATTCCGCCTTTTATGATTCGCAGCAATGTTGTTACCGGTGTTATGAGCTTTGAAGAAATGGACGCCATGATGTACAAAATTGAAGGCGAGGACCTTTACCTTATCGGCACCAGCGAACATTCCATGATAGGCAAATTTATCGACACCATCACTCCGGAATCTTCGCTTCCGCTTACTCTTACCAGCTATTCTCCCTGCTTCCGCAAGGAAAAAGGCGCCCACGGAATAGAGGAGAGAGGTATTTACCGTATTCACCAGTTTGAAAAGCAGGAAATGATAGTCATCTGCAAGCCCGAAGACAGCATGAAGTGGTTCGACAAAATGTGGAGCTACAGCGTAGAGCTTTTCCGCTCCCTTGATATTCCCGTGCGCACTCTTGAGTGCTGCTCCGGCGACCTTGCCGACCTGAAGGTCAAATCCTATGACGTTGAAGCCTGGAGCCCCAAGCAGAAAAAATATTTCGAGGTTTGCTCCTGCTCCAATCTCGGCGACGCTCAGGCCCGCCGGCTTGGAATTCGCATTAAGGGCGAGGACGGAAAAAAATATCTTGCCCACACCCTTAACAACACCGTTGTTGCACCGCCCCGTATGCTTATTGCGCTTTTGGAAAACAACCTTGAGTTTGACGGCAAAAAATACTCCGTTCGTATTCCGAAGGCACTTCAGCCTTATATGGGCGGCACCGAAAGAATTACAGAGAAATAATGCATTAAGAGGGGCTCCGCACAACTGCGGAGCCCCTTTACAAACAGCCGTATTAAAAACGGCGAAAGACGCCCTGTTATTTAAAATGTAAGAGGAAAATCCAATTTAACAAAGGATAAAATTTTATTTAAACGGCACACAGCAAAAATTCTATTCCGTAATGTTTCACGTGGAACACCGTGCGTTAAGCACAGATACAGCCCCGCAAAAATATTTTTTTAAAAGCAAAAAAAGACTTGCATTATAGGGTAAACCGTGATAGAATAGTAAAAATTTATCCACGGCAGTCTGATTAAGATTATTGTGTTATTATAAATATGTATATTATATAGAAAGAAGGTTATTAACATGGTTAATCCAAACGCAAACGAAAAATTTGCTTACGAAGGCCTTACCTTTGACGACGTGCTTCTTATTCCGGCAAAATCGGATGTACTTCCGAAAGACGTGGATACAAGAACCGTTCTTGCAAAGGGAATTGTGCTCAATGCCCCAATTATGACCGCAGCAATGGACACCGTTACCGAAGCTGAAATGGCAATAGCCATTTCAAGAGAAGGCGGTATCGGTATAATCCATAAAAATATGCCTATTGAAAAGCAGGCGGAAGAGGTAGACAAGGTAAAACGTTCCGAAAACGGCGTTATTGTGAACCCTTTCTACCTCTCCAAGGATCATACCGCCGCAGACGCAAACGAGCTGATGGGCAGATACAAAATCAGCGGCGTGCCGATTTGCGACGATGACAAAAAGCTTATCGGCATAATTACCAACCGTGATATGCGCTTCCTTACCGATTTGAATGTAAAAATTGAAGATGTTATGACAAAGGAAGGCCTTGTAACCGCCCCAGTGGGAACAACCCTTGACGAGGCACAGGAAATTCTTAAACGCCACAAAATCGAAAAGCTTCCCATTGTTGATGCAGACGGAAGACTAAAGGGACTTATAACGATAAAAGACATTGAAAAGGCCGTTCAATACCCCAATGCGTCAAGAGATAAAGGCGGAAGACTGCTTTGCGGAGCGGCAATCGGCGTAACCTCTGACGTACTTGTAAGAGCAAAGGCCCTTGTTGACGCAGGCGTCGATGTTCTGGTGCTTGATTCCGCTCACGGGCACAGCGCGGGAATTATAGGCTGTGTTAAAAAGGTTAAGGAGGCATTTCCGGAAATTGCGCTTATTGCCGGCAATGTTGCCACTGCGGAAGCCACCGAGGATCTTATCAAGGCGGGCGCCGACGCGGTAAAAGTGGGTATAGGCCCCGGCTCTATCTGTACCACTCGCGTGGTCGCTGGTATCGGCGTTCCGCAGATAACCGCAATCTATGAAGCGGCAAAGGTGGGCGCAAAGTACGGAATTCCGATTATCGCCGACGGCGGTATGAAATATTCCGGAGATATCGTAAAAGCGCTTGCCGCGGGCGGCAACGCGGTTATGCTCGGTTCCATGCTCGCCGGCTGCGACGAAGCTCCGGGCGAAAGCGAAATTTATCAGGGCCGCCGCTTTAAGGTCTATCGCGGTATGGGCAGCCTTTCCGCAATGGCAAAGGGAAGCAAAGACAGATATTTCCAGGAAGATAACAAAAAGCTTGTTCCCGAAGGCGTCGAGGGCCGCGTGCCCTATAAAGGCACCGTTGGCGAAGCGGTTTATCAGATTATGGGCGGGCTTCGCGCCGGAATGGGCTATTGCGGCTGCCGCACCATTGAGGAGCTTCAGGAAAAATCCCGGTTTGTCCGCATTACAGGAGCGGGTCTTAAAGAAAGCCATCCGCACGATATTTATATTACCAAAGAAGCGCCTAACTATTCTGTTCAGGTGTAATAAAAAGAATAAGGCAGGGGCGCGGCAAATGCCGCGCCTTTTTTTGCGCTTTGGCGTATGAGCACGCATAAAAAATGAGCACGGACGCACCGTGCTCATTTTTAATATATAAATTTTATATATTCATTCAATATGCGGCGGGGAAAAAGCCGGGCAGCTCGGAAAAATCTGTAATGCCGTTTTCATGTGCGCGCTCTCGCAAAACGGCGTAAACTTCAGCATTTGTGGCCTGAATGTAAGGATTAAGGAAATATTCTCCTACACCGCAGGTAAAAAAACAAAGTATGTACCAACCGATAAACGTTATTCCAAGCCACCAGATATCAAACTTTTCGCCCATGGTCATTTGCCTTGAAAGTTCAAAGGCACGTTTTGAATCTATGCCGGGATTTTCCGCAAGAATATATGGAATTGCAAAATATTCATAGCTTTTTATAATTCCGGGAATTAAGAAAAGCAGCGACCAAAGAAAAATTTTAATGTACATAAGGAGCATAGTCTTAACAACGTTCAAATATTTTCCGCTGCCAAAGACCCAGAACACGCGCCCGATGTCGGAAGAAGAACCGCGGTGTTCCATAAAATAACGGTTTTTGCCCACAACAAGAGGGGATATGACAAAAGCTATAACCAATAATGTCACAACAACTGTGAAAGCAATAATGGAGAGAAATGCTGCCGTGCTCAAAGCGGCCATGGCAGAGTCTACGGTTGCAGCCATTTCGGAACGGCCTTCCGGAGAAAATATTCCGTAAAGGGCAGAGCCAAATATGGCAGAAACCAACTGTAAAAATGAAAAAAGCAGTGAAACGAAAGAATCGGAGCTATCGGAATAGAACGGAATGAACGAAAGAATAAGCATAATAAGAAAAGGAATCCAATATCCGAACGTGCGAAAACTATTCTTTGCGCGTTCCTTAACCTGCGCGGTGGTCCAATTATACATAAAAACACCTCCTTTTGCATTATACAATAATACTTTAAAAATGAAAAGGGTTTTGGCACTTTTTTGAAGAGGGCGCAAAGGCGCAAAAAAAGAGCTTCGACATTGTCGAAGCTCTTTTTTTATGGTGACCCGAGCGAGAATCGAACTCGCGTTACAGCCGTGAAAGGGCCGTGTCTTAACCTCTTGACCATCGGGCCTGGTAGCGGCAACTGGATTCGAACCGGTGACACTGCGGGTATGAACCGCATGCTCTAGCCAACTGAGCTATGCCGCCAAATCATTTGCCACCATAAGGCGAAAACTATTATATTATATCGGGGCGGCTTTTGTCAATAGCTTTTTGAAATATTTTTCGCCAAAAAGTGCATTTTATTCTTTCGCTTTGCAAAACCGGTCAAAAGAAGGACTTTGGCCGATATACTCTGTAAATAAAGCAAATTCTGGCCTTTGCGAAGAGAAGCTTCGCCCTCGTAAAAAAAGAGCCGAAACACAAAAAAGGCTCCGGCACTACGCCGTATATAATATATATTGTATAATATATAAAATGTTTGCGTTTTTCTGCGTTATGCGCTATAATTATAAAAACACAAAAGGAGGCGAACTTTTTGAAAAAAGAGAAAAGAGAACTTACCGAAGAAGAAAAGCAGGCACGAAAGGAAAATATTCAGGGCTGGCTGTTTATGATATTTTTTGTTGTCGCTTTTATTCTGGCATTTGCACTTTACGGTATGCAATCCTCGCTTTTTGGCGGTGGCTGACGCATTTTAAGACACTTAGTAAAAAAGTGAAATAAATTTTAAAAAACCTATTGACAAGGGCAAAT
>SFFD01000086.1 GCA_004556975.1 Oscillospiraceae bacterium
ATTAAATGCTTTTGAGTACCAATGTGGACGCGGTGTACGTATTAGCAGGGAAGCAGCACGGGAACTGGGAGATTTATCGCGAGAGAAAGGGATTGTCCTTTCTTTGCATGCACCTTACTTTATTTCCCTTTCCAGCCCGGAAGAAGAGAAGCGGGACAAAAGCATTGATTATATCCTGCAAAGCGCGGTTGCGGCGGATGCGATGGGTGCCGACCGTATTGTGGTTCACTCCGGGTCTTGTTCCAAGATGACCAGGGATCAGGCGCTGGATCTGGCGAAGGACACTTTGCGCCGGGCCGCTGCGGTGTTGGATCAAAACGGATTGGGGCATGTGCATATCTGCCCGGAAACTATGGGGAAAATTAATCAGCTGGGTGATTTAGAAGAGGTTATGGCGCTGTGCCAAGTGGATGAGCGGTTTTTGCCCTGTATCGATTTTGGTCATCTCAATGCCCGGACATTCGGAAGCTTAAAAACTTCGGAAGATTTTGGAAAAGTATTTGAAAGGATGGAAAATTGTTTGGGCAGCGACCGGATGCGCCGGTTCCATTCTCATTTTTCCAAAATTGAATACACAGAAAAAGGCGGAGAAAAACGGCATTTGACCTTTGAAGATGAGCTTTTCGGCCCTGATTTTGAGCCCTTGGCAGAGGTGATTGCAAAGCGGAGCATGACGCCCAGGGTGATTTGCGAGTCCGCCGGAACCCAAGGCAAGGATGCGCTTTATATGAAGAAAATCATGGAGGAGAAGCTATTATGAAAAAGGTGTTTTTGATACACGGAGTTAATCTTAATATGACGGGTATCCGTGAAAAGGGAATTTACGGAACGGACACCCTTTCCGATATTGTGGAAAAAATAAAGGCATACGGCGAAAAAAAGGGTGTTGAAATAAAGTCCTTTCAGTCAAACTACGAGGGAAGGATTGTGGACATCATTCATTCCGCCTACAAAAATGCCGATGCGATTATTATAAATCCCGGCGCCTACACCCATTACAGCTATGCGATACGGGATGCTGTTGCTTCGGTTGATGTTCCCACATACGAGGTTCACATTTCAAACATTTACGAGCGTGAGGATTTCAGAAAGATTTCGGTTATTGCCCCCGTTTGCAAAGGTCAAATCTACGGCAATGGAATAAACGGGTACTTTGAAGCGATAGATATGGTGGCTGACAATGGTTAATTTCGACAGAATTGATGCAATGCTTATTACATCGAGGGAGAATGTCCGTTACATTACCGGGTTTTCGGGAAGTGCGGGCATTTGCATCTGTTTTCCGCACAAGAAGTATCTTTTGACGGATTTTCGGTATAAGGAGCAGTCTGCTCTTGAAGCAGGGGACTGCGAGATTATCATAATAACCAAAAAATACAGCGAATATGTGAAGGATATTTTGACGGAAAACGGCGCAAAAACCCTTGGGTTCGAGCCCGACAGCCTTTCCTACGGGGAGTACAAGGCGTACTCGGAGACTGCCGAAAGCTTTATCCCCTACGGTGAGTTCACCAAGGATTTGAGGATAATAAAAAGCGAGGAAGAGCTTAAAAATATCGAAAAAGCGGCAGATATTGCAAGCGAGGCACTGCTTGAAACACTTCCCCTCATAGGGGAGGGGGTTTCTGAGAGGGACATCGCCGCAGAGCTTGACTACCGTATGAGAAAGCTTGGTGCGAGCGGCAACTCCTTTGACACCATTTCGATAGGCGGCAAAAACAGCTCAGTTGTGCACGGACAGCCGGGAGATTACAAACTGCAATACGGCGATTTTCTGCTTGTTGATTTCGGCTGTATTTACAACGGCTATTGCTCGGATATGACACGCACCTTCGCTGTGGGCGAGATTTCAAAGCGCCAACGCGAGGTTTACGATGTGGTTCTTTCGGCGCAGAAAGCGGCGCTTGCGGCTTTGAAGCCCGGTGCTTTGGCGTCCGAGGTTGACCGTGTGGCTCGAGATATAATTTGCGATGCCGGCTTTGGCGACAGCTTCGGTCACGCATTGGGGCACGGAGTAGGGCTTTTAATCCATGAGCCCCCCACCATGAACCCCAAATCGGAGGTTGTTTTGTCCCCCGGAATGACCGTTACGGTTGAGCCGGGAATATACCTTGAGGGCGAATTTGGTGTGAGAATTGAAGATTTGACCGTTATTACTGATAATTTTCACCAAAATTTAAGCCAAAAAATAGGAAAAGAAGTTATTTATATATGAAATTTATAAAAT
>SFFD01000087.1 GCA_004556975.1 Oscillospiraceae bacterium
TTTGTTGGTAAAGCTTGTTACGGCTGCCCATGCGGGAACTTTGTCGCTGCCCGGTGTGGTTTTAAAGTAGTCTATCGTGGCTCTGTATGCCGCTTTCCGAACCTCGTTATCCGAATCCTTCATCAGCTCGATTTCCGCGTCCACTGCACCGTCAAGAGTTTTGTTCCATGTGCTTCCGAGAGCAACCGCCGCCTGCCTTCTTACAACTGCGTTTTCATTCTTTGCCGCCGAAAGCAAGAATTTACCGATTTCCGCATCCTTGCCGCCTTCATTTCCAAGAGCTCTTACCGCACATTTAATAACGTACGGATCTTTTTCGTTTTTCAGAATCTCCTTTGCCGCCGCTTTATGTGAATCACTTGCCCCGAAAAATGTGGCGATGTTTGAAAAAGCATAGCCTCTTACCTGCGGCGAGTCGCTTTTTAAAAGAGGTTCAACAATCTCCTTTGCCGCAGGGAGTGTTGCCTTGTTATCCTTAAGTTTTTTGATTGCTTTATCTGTTATATTTTCATCAAGCTCAAGCTTATTGTTGATTGTTGCATATGAATATGTAGAAACAAGGTCTATAAATTCGTCCAATGTTATATTCTTTTCATCTTTGATAAACTCTTTTATCAGATCGTCTTCTGTCATATTTGCGTAGTCAATCTTTTTAGCTCCCCCGGCTTGTTGTCCGCCGTTTTCGGTCTTGTCTCCTCCGCACGATGCAAGTGTGAATATCATTCCGATTGTCAAAATCATTGCTAATAACTTTTTCATAATATTGAATTCCTCCGTTTTTTTATTGTTTATCATTATCATCAAATATGTCACCGCATTCAGGGCAGAATTTCGGCGGATTTTTAGGATCTTCCGGTTCCCAGCCGCACTTATCACATTTATAAAGCGGTGCGTCCGCAGGTTTCGGATTCCCGCAGTCTTGGCAGAATTTGCCCTTGTTTACCGTGCCACACGAACACGTCCAGCCTTCGGGCGATGCCTGCGGTTTTCCGCAGTTCATACAGAATTTCCCGGTATTGCCCGTCTGACCGCATTCACAGCTCCAGCCTGCCGCCTGAGGCTGCTGCTGTTGCTGCTGACCCATCGCAAAAAGATTGCCTGCATTCATGCCGCCTGCGTTCTGCGCCATATTCATTCCGAAAAATCCGCCCATTGCACCCATTCCGCCTTCGTTTGCCGCTGCCGTTCTCATAGCGTCTGTCTGCCCGCCGACAATGCGCGCCGCCGCAATATTCGGATTGGTTGTCATAATGTTTTCCTCCCACTCGGTAATCTTCTTTCTCTGGTCCTCGGGGATAGATACACCGTTAATGCTTACGGCGAAAAGCTCGATTCCGCGTTTTTCCTTCCACTCGGCTTTAAGCTCATCGGCAAGCGCCTTTGTAACCTCTTTTGTATGTGCAGGAATTTCCGAATACATTATTTTCATTGCCGAAACCTGTGCAAATGCCGGTCTGAGAGCGTCCAAAAGCTCACTCTTTAACATTTAGTCAATTTCCGAACGGCTGTATACATATTCCACATTACCGCTTACGTTTGTATAAAACATAACAGGATCGGCTATTTTATAGGAATACACACCGTTACACCTTAAATCCACCGACAGCTTATAGTTCATCGACTCATCTATCGTTACCCTGAACGGAACGGGAGATGAGGTGCCGAATTTATTGCCGGTAATTTCTTTTGTGTTAAAATAATAAACTCTCTGATCCTTGCCCGGTTCGCCGCCGAAAGTGAAACGTTTGCCAACCTGTGCAAAGCTTTGTTTGATGCTTTCGCCCAAATTGCCGCAAAAAATGCTCGGCTCGGTTGAATTATCATAAACAAACTCACCCGCCTCGGCGCAAAATTCAACAATTTTGCCCGATTCCACAATAATCATGCTCTGTCCTTCGTTTACCGAAATGATAGAACCGTTTGAAATAATGTTGTCGCTGCCCTTTGTGTTAGAGCTTCTTTTTCCCGTACGCTTTTCACCCTTTGCCACAAGTGTGTCGGTATCTAAACTTTCGCAGTAGAAAAATTCTCTCCACTGGTCAGCCAAAACACCGCCAAGAGCGCCTGCGCCCGCTTTTAAAAGTCCCATAATTCTGTTCTCCTCTCAAAATTTTTATTCTTTATAGTCTGTTATATCCCATATATCGGGTGTACATATCAGCCTGCCGTTTTCATCCGTATCAAGCGTGATTTTATGTCCGCCGCGTATGACGATATAAATTTCA
>SFFD01000039.1 GCA_004556975.1 Oscillospiraceae bacterium
CGGAAATACCTACTACAAAGTTGTAAAATCAAGGATAGATAAGACCTTGGCCGAAGAAGTCACCGCTTTTGCCGGCAACAACGGAATCCGCGCAATAAACCTGCAGGAGGATATTTCAAGAAAATATCCATATGAAAATTTTGCAGCTTCTGTAATTGGATTTGTTAACGCCACAAATTCCGGAGCATACGGACTTGAAGCCTATTACAATAATGTCCTCAGCGGAACTTCCGGCAAGGTTGTTTCTGCAAAAAATGCCTGGGGCAGCAATATGCCTTTTGGATATGACGAGCTTTATTCTTCGGAAGACGGCAACAGCATTGTGCTTACTCTTGATGACGGAGTGCAGTATTTTGTTGAAAAGCACCTTGAGCTTGCAGTAAAGGAACACAGCGTAAAAAAGCGCGGAACCTGCATAGTAATGGAAGCAAAAACGGGCAAAATACTTGCTATGGCAACCAAAGGCGATTTTGACCCCAACAACTATCTTGACGTGATAGATGCGGTTAAAGAAGAGATAGAGGCCCTTCAAAAAGATGAACAAAACGACGCCCTTAAGGCCGCCCAGTATGACCAGTGGAGAAACAAAGCAATTTCCGACCCATACGAGCCCGGATCTGTTTTCAAAATAATTACTCTTTCCGCCGCACTTGATACTAACACAACCACGCTTGGCGATACCTTTGAATGCCCCGGTTACATAATGGTCGGCGACAGAAAAATATCGTGCTGGAAAACCACCGGTCACGGAAGTCAGACCCTTGGCGACGCAATAAAAAACTCATGCAACCCTGCGTTTATTACAATAGGACTGCGAATGGGACTTAAAAACTTCATGAATTATTTCGAAGCCTTCGGGCTTACGGAAAAAACGGGAGTTGACCTTCCCGGTGAAGCGACAAGTATATATCATAACCCCGACACAATGTCGGAAATTGATCTTGCATCAAGCTCTTTCGGCCAGACATTTAAAATAACTCCCATTCAGCTTGTAACTGCGGTTTGCGCTGCCGTAAACGGCGGAAACCTTTACGAGCCGTATATCGTTGAAAAAATTGTATCAAGTGACGGCACCGTAATTATGCAAAAGGAACCTAATCTTGTGCGCCAGGTAATTTCTGCGGAAACTTCCGCAACGGTTTGCGAACTGCTTGAAAAAGTAGTAAGCGAAGGTTCCGGTAAAACCGCAAAAGTTCCGGGCTACCGCATAGGCGGTAAAACGGGTACTTCTGAAAAGCTTGACCAACAGGGAGATGATGGAGTTGAAGATTACGTTTCATCCTTTCTTGCGGTTGCGCCGATAGATGACCCCCAGATAGTTGTTCTTATGCTTCTTGACGAGGCACAGATGGAAAACCCATACGGTTCAGTTGTTGCGGCGCCTGTTGTTGGCGCAATGCTTGCCGATATTCTTCCCTATATAGGAATTGAGCCTGATTATACCGCGGAAGAACTTGAAGCAATGAACGGTAAAGTAAAAGACGTCACCGGCCAGATAGTACACGACGCTATGACCGTTCTGCGTATGCAGGGATATTCCGTAAATGTTGTGGGCGAAGGTACAACGGTTATTAAACAGTCTCCGGAGGCCGGCGCTAAAATCTCTGCCGGCGCAACAATAACCCTTTATACCGATGAAGAGCTTATTCCAAAGGAGATTGAAGTGCCTGACGTAATCGGAATGAGCGTAACTGAAGTTAACAACTCCATTATCGGCAAAGGGCTTAAACTAAAGCTTGTAGGGGTGAATGAAACAACTGAAAATCAGGTTGCTTACAGCCAAAACCCCGTTGCAGGTACAATGGTTTATCCCGATACGGTAATAGAAGTAACGTTTACTGTAGGAACGGGCGATGATAAGGACGGCGCCTGATGCCGCAGCAGGAAATTTCTTTTGGAGGTGACCCTTTTGCTCCTTTCGGAACTTTTAAGGGATGTTGAATATTCCGGTACAATAAAGGATATGGAAATAAAAAATGTAACCTGCGATTCCCGCCAGGTGGAACCGGGTTCCGTGTTTGTCTGTGTAAAAGGCGGCACAAGCGACGGTCACGAATATGCCCGTGCGGCAAAACGCAGCGGAGCTTCGTGGATTATTGCGGAACGCGATACCGGAATTGAGGAGCAGGTGCTGGTGCCGGATTCCAGAACAGCATACGCTATTATGTGCGCAAACATAAACGGCCGGCCGGCAGAGAAAATGAAGCTTATCGGCGTTACCGGCACAAACGGAAAAACCACAATAACATATCTTATAAAGCATATTCTTGAGGCAAACGGCAAAAAAGTCGGGCTTATCGGAACGATACAGAACCTTATCGGAGACATTGCTCTGCCTGCAAAATACACAACGCCGGATCCGGCGGAACTTCATGTGATTTTTTCCCGTATGCTCCGCGCCGGGTGCGAATATGTGGTTATGGAGGTTTCTTCTCAGGCGCTTGACCAGCACCGCGTGGAGGGCTGCCGCTTTGAAACGGCGCTCTTCACAAATCTTACTCAGGATCACCTTGATTATCACCACACTATGGAAAATTACTTTGAGGCAAAAAAGCGTCTCTTTAAGCTCTGCGATAAAGCCATAATCTGCATTGACGACGATTACGGCAAAAAGCTTGCGGAAGAAGTGACCTGTGAAAAACAGACGGTTTCAATAAATGACCTTACGGCGGATTATACTTCTCATGATGTAAGAAATTCGGCGGAGGGCTGCCGCTTTGCTCTTGTATCGGGCGAAAATATCGGAAGAGTTAAATTTTCCATGCCAGGGAAATTTTCTGTTTCCAACGCGATGCTTGCGGCAGCGGCGGCAATAAGTTCGGGAATAAGCTTTGAAAATGCCATAGACGCGCTTAATACCTGCCCCGGGGTTAAAGGAAGGGTTGAAATAATCCCTACTGGACGTGATTTTACCATAATACGGGATTTTGCCCACGGGCCGGATGCTCTTGAAAAAGTGCTGGATTCCATAAAGGAGTGCGCCGAAGGCAGAATAGTAACGCTGTTTGGATGTGCGGGCCGCCGCGACAGAAAAAAGCGTCCGCTTATGGTGGATGCCGTCGCAAAAAAATCTGATTTTATAATTTTTACAAGCGATAATCCGCGTAATGAACCGGTTGATCAGATAACGGCGGATGCAATGCCGGAACTTGAAAGCTGCGGCGTTCCGTTCTATTATGAGCCGGACAGATATAAAGCGATTAAGTGGGCGCTTGAGCATTGCCAAAAGGGCGACGTACTTCTTCTTGCGGGAAAAGGGCACGAGGACTACCAGGTGCTTGATTTCGGAACGGTTTATTTTGACGAAAAAGTAATCGTTCACGACATGCTTGACAAAATGGATAAGTGACATTATAGGGGGAATAAAAATGCTTCCGTTAAAACTTCGCGAAATTGCCGCAGCCATAGGCGCAGAGACAAAAACCGACCTTCCGGATATTGAAATAACCGATATTTGCACGGATTCGAGGGACGTTAAACCGGGCAGTCTTTTTGTTGCGCTTTGCGGTATTAAGTTTGACGGGCACACATTTGTAAAAACGGCCATAGAAAAGGGCGCGGCTTTCGCCGTAGTACAAAAAGAGGGCGATTACGGGACGGATAACCTGCTTTTTGTAAAAACCACCCGCCAGGCGTTTCTTGACATTGCGGGTCTTTACCGCAGCAAATTCAGCCCTGTTGTAATCGCAGTTACCGGAAGCGTGGGCAAAACCACCACAAGAGAAATGATAGCTGCGGTGGTAAAAAGCAAATATAAAACCCTTAAAACAGAGAATAACCTTAATAATGAGGTAGGCGTACCGAAAACAATGCTTGAGCTTGACCCATCCGTCGAAGCAATGGTGCTTGAGTTCGGCATGGTGCAGCTTGGAGAAATAGAGGAGCTTACCGTTCCGGCAAAGCCGGATATTGCGGTGATAACCTGTATCGGCACAAGCCATATTGAAAATTTGGGCAGCCGCGAAAATATTAAAAAAGCAAAGTTTGAAATAATCAAAGGTCTTAAAAAAGGCGGAACCCTTATTCTTAACAAAGATAATGATATGCTGCGGAATATTTGCCTTCATGAATATAATGTGGTATACTATGCCGTTGAGGACAAAACTGCCGATATTACCGCGGAAAATATCGTTGAGCACGAGGATTTTACCGAATTTGATATAGTAAGCGGCGGCAAAAGCTTCCGTGCTCAAATTCCTTGCATTGGTGCTCATAATGTGCTCAACGCCCTTGCAGGGTTTGGCGCAGGCGTAGCCGCCGGCGTTGAACCGTGCAAAGCGGCTTTGGCTTTGGCTGATTTCCGTGCAACGGGAATGCGCCAGCGGGTGCGTAAATGCCGCGGAGTTACTGTTATAGAAGACTGCTATAACGCGAACCCCGATTCTGTAAAAGCGGCGATGCTTACCCTCGGTTCTTATAAAATTCAGCCGGAAGCAAAAAAAATAGCAGTGCTTGGCGATATGCTTGAACTTGGAACAGTTGCCGAAAGCGCACACCTTGCCGCAGGAAAAGAGGCGGCTGATGCTGCGGACATACTGCTTTGCTGCGGCGAACTGGGTAAGCTTATTGCCCGGGGAGCCATGGGCGCGGGAATGAAGAATGTAAGGCATTTTGACTCTAAAGACGACCTTGCAAAAGAACTGCGCTCCGTTGCAAGGTCGGGCGACGTAATTTGGCTTAAAGCAAGCAGGGGAATGCGCTTTGAGGATATTGCCGAAGCATTTTACGAAGAATAAAGAATTATAAATATAACGGAGGATAAAATTCCATGCAGACAGCTATGTGCGCTTTTATTGCCTTTGCCGTAACGGCGCTTTCGGGCATTTGGTTCATACCGTTGCTTAAAAAAATCAAATTCGGTCAGACTATATTGGAAATAGGCCCGAGCTGGCATAAAAACAAGCAAGGAACGCCTACCATGGGCGGGCTTATGTTTATTACGGGAATTGTGCTTGCCTGCTGCATGGGGTTCTTCTTTTTAAGAAACGAGCCGTCCACCGAAAAAATTCGCTTTGCAAGCGGTCTGATAATGGCACTTGGATACGGATTCCTCGGTTTTATTGACGACTATATGAAAGTTGTTCGTCACCAGAATGAAGGTCTTACCGCAAAACAGAAATTTTTGGGGCAGGTTTTGCTTGCAATAGTATATCTTGCAGGAATATATATTTCGGGAACCCTTTCCACTGTTTTGAAAATTCCTTTTATCGGTCAGATTGATTTGGGAATATTGTATTATCCCGTTGCCGTGTTCATCATTGTAGGCGCTTCAAACGCGGTTAATCTTACCGACGGAATAGACGGACTTTGCTCCGGCGTCAGTTTTGTCTGCGCCTGCGGATTTATGGTAATGGCAACCATACTTGGGCACAGCGGAATGACATATCTTGCGGCGGCGCTTGCCGGAGGCTGCGCCGGCTTCTTCCTTTGGAACTGCCACCCGGCAAGAGTGTTTATGGGCGATACCGGCTCGCTTTTCATAGGGGGAATGGTATGTGCGCTTGCCTTTGGAATTGATTATCCGGTAATACTTGTTTTTGCAGGCATAGTCTATGTAATTGAAACACTGTCAGATATAATCCAAATCGGAAGTTATAAATTAAGACACAAGCGCGTTTTCAAAATGGCGCCGATTCACCACCATTTTGAAATGTGCGGCTGGAGCGAATGGAAAATTGTTATAGTATTTTCTTTTGTAATGCTTATCGGCGCAGTAATTTCTGTTTTGGCGGTAAAAGCCATCTGATGCATTTGAAACTTATTGAAAGGGCAGGAATATGAAGGCAATAACCATAGATATAAACAGCTTCATACCTGTAAACGCGGCTAAAGAACGCCTTTTTGAGCCGCGTAAACGCCGCGGAAAAATAGACATACCTTTTTTGGTAATAACGCTTATTCTGCTTGCTTTTGGCCTTGTAATGCTTTTTTCGGCAAGCTATGCTTATGCTTTTTATAATAAAGGCAACAGCTTTTATTATATCGAGCGTCAGCTTCTTTTTGCAGTGATGGGCGTTGCGGCAATGCTTGCCGTATCTCAGGTCAACTATAAGATACTTCAAAAATATTCGCTTTTGCTTTACGCGGGCGCTGTCGCGCTTTTGATAGTGGCGCTTTTTATGAGAGACGAGCGCGGATTTGCGCGTTGGATATATATAGGCAATTTCAGCTTTCAGCCGTCAGAAATTGCAAAGTTTGCAATAATCGTGCTTTTTGCTCACTTTGCGGCCACAAACGCAAGCAAAATGAAAACTTTTCAATACGGCGTTTTGCCTTTTGCCATGTGCCTCGGTCTTGTTGTTGTGCTTATAATCGCCGAAAAACACCTTTCGGGTACAATCATAATCGGAGCGCTTGGAATTGCAATGATGTGGTTCGGCGGTACGCGCCTGCGCTATTTCGGAATGCTTGTTGCCGCAGGAGCGGCGGCAGTTTTGATTATACTTATTGTTCCGTCTTTTATGGAATATGCAACAAACCGTGTTACAATGTGGATGGACCCTTATGCCGATGCAAAAGGCGAGGGATATCAGACCATACAGGCGCTTATCGCAATAGGTTCCGGCGGGCTGTGGGGAACGGGTCTCGGAAATTCCCGTCAGAAATATCTTTACATTCCGGCACCGCAGAATGACTTTATTTTTGCGGTTGTATGCGAAGAGCTTGGTTTCATAGGCGCGTCTTTTGTGCTTATACTTTTTGCTTTGCTTATTTGGCGCGGATTTGTAATTGCCATGAATTGCCCCGACAGATTCGGTTCCCTTCTTGCTGCGGGCTGCGTAACGCATATAGGAATGCAGGTGCTGCTCAATATTGCCGTTGTTACAAATACAATACCTAATACGGGCATATCGCTTCCGCTGTTCTCATACGGAGGTTCTGCGCTTATGATGACCCTCGGCGAACTTGGCGTGGTGCTTTCCGTTTCAAAAAAATCGAACCTCAATAAGATATGATGTATGCTTCGTAATTAAGGAAGGAAGCTTTTTTATGAGAATTCTTTTTGCATGCGGCGGTACGGCCGGTCATATAAATCCGGCAATAGCCATTGCAAATTATCTTAAAGATAAAGACCCGTCAACAGAGGTGCTTTTTGCAGGAAATCCAAACGGAATGGAAGCAAAAATAGTGCCAAAGGCGGGTTATGATTTCAAGCCTATACGCGTGCTTGGAATACAGAGGCATTTAAGCGCCAGAAATATAAAAAATAACATAAAAGCGCTTTGGTACCTTGCGGGAAGCTCCGCCAAAGCAAAAAAAATAATCGACGATTTTAAACCGGACATAGTTATGGGCTGCGGCGGATATGTAAGCGGCCCCGTGGTAAGAAAAGCCGCGCTTATGGGCTGTAAAACCATAGCTATGGAAAATAACGCTTTGCCGGGCGTTACCACAAAGCTTTTGGCAAAATATGTGGATAAAATTCTGCTTGATGTCGAGGAAAGCAAAAAGTATCTTCCTAAAGACAAAGAATATGTTGTGACCGGCAACCCCGTTCGCCAGGAAATTTTTACGGCGGACAGAAAAGCCGCGCGGGATTTTTACAATGTCGGCGACAGAATCTGCCTGCTTTCATTCGGCGGAAGTCTTGGTGCGCAGCGCCTTAACGAGGCGGTGGCGGATTTAATGGCGTGGCATCTGAAAGAACGGGACTTTGTGCATATTCACGGCTCCGGTTCCTATTACGGACCGTCGTACTATTTCGATTTGCTTAAAGAAAAGGGAATTGACGCTTCAAAACACAATAACCTTATAATCAGGGAATATATAAACGATATGCCGCGCTGCCTTGCGGCGGCAGATCTTGTAATATCCCGCTGCGGAGCAATCACTCTTGCGGAAATAGAAGCCGCGGGCAAAGCCTCTGTGCTGATTCCTTCACCGAATGTTTCGGAAAATCATCAATACCACAATGCAATGGTGCTTGCCAATCACGGAGCTGCCGTGGTCATTGAAGAAAAGGACCTTACCGGCGAAAGCCTTTGCGAAGCGGTTAAAAAGCTTACAGACGACCCGGAAGCTATTGAACGCCTTTCCGCAAACGCAAAAACGCTTGCTGTGCAGGACGCCAATGAACGCATTCGTAAAGAGATTATTGAACTTTATCAAAGATAACTGCGCCGAAAGGATAAAAAATGAAGTTTAAAATACTTAAAAAGGAGAAAAGGCATTCTGAAGAAGCGGCTTCATCAGAAAATAAACGGCGCCGCCGCCGCGGAAAAAACCGTAAAATGACGCCGTTTTATATTGTGCTGTCTTTGTTTATTATTGCCGCCGCAATTTATCTTTGCCTTACCATGCTTTTTAATGTAGACAGAATAAACGTCATTGGAAATACGCTGTATTCCGAAAGAGATATTGTTGAAACATCGGGAATAACCAAAGGACAGAACCTTTTTGAAGTGGATACGGCCTATGCTTCTGACAAGCTGTATTCGGTATATAGTTACATAGAAGAAGCACAGGTAAAGCGTAATTTTCCCAACGCCGTGACAATAACAATAACAGAAGCAAAACCCTTCGCCGTACTTGAAGAAGCGGACGGATATACGCTTATAAGTTCAAGGGGAAAGGTGCTTGAACGCGGGCTTGAAGAGGTTCCCTACGGAATGATAACGGTTCGCGGGATAAGCACCGTAAGCAATAATGAGGACGATGCAAAACGGCTTGTTCTTTTAAATGCCGTTATGGCGGCCATGGAAAAATTTGAAATGAAAAATTACGATTTCATCGACCTTACCGATACGCTGGAAATTGTAATGGTTTGCAATGACAGAATAAAAGTTGTACTTGGAAACGAATTGGAACTTGAGTATAAGCTTCAGTTTGTAAACGAAGTCGTAACAGAAAAGCTGCCCAAAAACGGCTTTTATCTTGTTGACGCTTCCACCGCCGGAAAAGTTATGACAAAAGAAATGACCATCTCTCCGTGGGATTCGCTGCAGAAAACCGTAGGAAGCGGTTTTGCCGATGAAGACGAAGAATAAATTGATACGCTCGCTGCGTGCTCAAATGAGCACGCAGCGCTTTGCAATGCACTTGTTTGAGCACGTAAATTTTTACGGTGCTCAAAGCAAGGAAAAGAGGCTGCATTTTCAAAAAACTTTTATAAAATTTTGTAAAAACCCATAATATCTCTTGCAATAAAGCTTAAAATCTGTTAATCTTATATTAGGTTTTTATATATAATACAGAGCACAAACGGAGGCTTAAGATAAATGCAGATGAATTTTGACATGGACAATGATACGGGTCGCGTTGTTACAATTAAAGTCGTCGGTGTTGGCGGCGGCGGCGGCAATGCGGTTAACCACATGGTAAATTCTGATATTTCAAGCGTTGAGTTTATTTCCATAAATACCGATAAACAGGCACTTCTTTCTTCAAAAGCAACACAGAAAATTGCCATAGGCGAAAAGCTTACCAAAGGACGCGGAGCGGGCGGCGACCCTTCCGTCGGTCAAAGAGCGGGTGAAGAAAGCCGCGATGAAATTGCAAACGCTCTTAAAGGCGCACAGATGGTATTTATTACCGCAGGTATGGGCGGCGGCACAGGCACCGGCGCAGCGGCCATTGTTGCGGAAGTAAGCCGCGAAATCGGTGCTCTTACTGTTGGCATTGTTACAAAGCCCTTTGCATTTGAAGGCAAACACAGAATGGAACAGGCCGAAAGCGGAATTATTGCCTTGCGCGAACATGTGGATTCCCTTATCGTTATTCCCAATGAAAGACTTAAGGCCACCTCTGAAACAAAGATAACCTTCCTTAATGCATTTGCAGCGGCGGATGACGTTCTTCGTCAGGGCGTACAAAGCATAAGCGACCTTATTACAACCGATGGTCTTGTAAACCTTGACTTTGCCGATATTTGTGCAATTATGCGCGACGCAGGCGTTGCCCACATGGGCGTTGGACATGCTTCCGGCGAGGATAAAGCAGAAAAAGCAACAAAAATGGCAATTTCAAGCCCGCTGCTTGAAACTTCTATCGATGGTGCTCATCGCGTTATTGTCAATATTACAGCGTCTGCAGACATTAGTCTTGACGAAATTGACGCTGCCACTACAATGGTGCACGATGCCTGCTCACCGGATGTAAACCTTATATTCGGTGTGGCTTTAAGCGAAGATTATAATGATGAAATGTCAATCACCGTAATTGCCACAGGCTTTGATGACAATAAAAAATCTTCCGATTCTTCCATGCCCGATTTTATCAAATATAATTTTGACAGCGATGAGAATAAAGAACCGGAACCCAGTTTTCTTGATGAAGACCTTATGCAGCTTTTCAACAGCCCAAGAAAATAATTTGCCATGTTTGCCTCCGGAGAAATCCGGAGGCTTTTTGCTGTGCAAAAATGAATACGGCGCCTTTTTTCCTCATAAAATTTTTAGAGGAAAGAAGGTGCTTATTATTTACAGTGAGAAATATTCGGATTTCAGCAGTATGATGGCGCGGTATGAGGAAGAAATGCGCCGCGCATATGCCAGCGCGCCGCATTTGGAGGGAACGGGCGCGCCTGCTGCCGCACAGGAGGATGAATCATATGAAAAGAAACTTGCACGGCAAAATGCTCTTGCCAAACAGGCGGCGGAGGAAGTGCTTGAGAATCTTCCTACGGAGGAGGATGTGACTCCCGACAAGACGGAAATTCATCAGCCGCAAGACTATGCCTATGTTACTGACGGAGAAGAAAATATCTACCCTGAAAATGATGTTGGGCGGATAATAGTAACAGCAACAGCCGGAAGAGAAGCTTATCCTCTTGCCGGAGTAAATGTGCTTATTGACAGAGATGACATAAACGACGGCGGAGGAAGGCTTGATCTTGTCGGAATACTTGTTACGGACAGCAGCGGAAGAA
Source organism: Oscillospiraceae bacterium (assembly GCA_004556975.1). Lineage (GTDB taxonomy): Bacteria > Bacillota > Clostridia > Oscillospirales > Ruminococcaceae > UMGS1668. The sequence goes on from SFFD01000039.1 coordinate 10,868, forward strand.
CTGACCCGATTGCTGTTGAAACTGTGAACCGCAGCCTTTCACAGGAACCCGGCGAGCAGGGAAATACTTTTACAACATACTATGTAAGCGCGCGGAAAAGCGGATATTTTCCGATAGACAAATATCCGGTGGATGTTTTCGGAGGGCAGACTTCTATTTTAGAGCTTAGTTTTACTCCGCAGCCGGAATACTTGGGAGGGGGACGCTGACCTATGGTAAAAGGCTATGTCGCTGTTCCGGAGTTCATAACGGTACATCTCGGCCCGCCGGATTCCAACGCAGAAAATATCACCGTTTCATTTCCGGAATATATAAAAAATGTAGCTTCAAGCGAAATTTATCCCACATGGCCGGAAAACTCTCTTAGGGCAAATATATATGCCCAGGTGACATTTGCCCTAAACAGAATTTATACTGAATGGTACCGCAGCAGAGGATATCCGTTTGACATAACTTCATCCACAAGCTATGACCAGAAATTCATAAAAGGAAGAAATATATTTGAAAATGTAGGCGAGATTGTAGACGAGATTTTTAACCGCTATGTTACTAAACAAGGCTATTTCAATCCATATTATACGGAATACTGCAACGGAACAACTGTAACCTGCCCGGGACTTTCGCAATGGGGGACGG
>SFFD01000088.1 GCA_004556975.1 Oscillospiraceae bacterium
GGATCGCCGATTGTTCTCCAAGATCCGCTCCAACCCCCACTATCAGCCGGGAAAGCCCACGGTGCTGGCCTTCTGCCTGGCGCTGCGCCTGAGCCGGGAGGACGCGGACATGCTCCTGCGCAGGGCAGGCTACGCCCTGACCCGCTCCAGCCGCCTGGATCTGACGGTGGAATACTGCCTGAATCACGGCGTGTACGACGTGCATCAGATCAACGTGGCGCTCTTCGAGCTGGATCTGCCGAGCCTGGGCGCGTGAAAGTGTCGCATGGCAGGCGACCTTTTGGCGGCCTCCGGATGGTATACTTGAGCCATCAAATGAAGGAGGTCACCAAGATATGAGAAACGATCTGACTGAACTGGTCTTCATCCTGGACCGCTCCGGCTCCATGCACGGGCTGGAAAAGGACACCATCGGAGGTTTCAACTCCATGTTGGAACAGCAGCGAAAGGAACCTGGTGATGCCGTAGTCTCCACCGTACTGTTTGACAACGAAACTGAGGTTATCCATGATCGTGTTGCAATTGCAGATGTACCTAATCTTACCGACAAGGAATACTTTGTCCGCGGCTGTACGGCGCTTCTGGATGCTGTGGGCGGTGCAATTCACCATATCGGGAATGTTCACAAATATGCCCGCAAGCCTTGCCCTTGTGCTTGAATAAAGCTTATAAATTTTGCTTACGTTATCAAAGCTTATAACAACATCACTCATTGCGGCACCTCTTTAAAGAACGTCGGGAATCTCTTTGCGAAGCTTTTTGTAAGCCCAAAGCGAAAGAAATACAAGTATTGCATAGAAGATTAAATAATAGCTGAGCCTTTTCCACTGGTCATAAAACCAAATTTCGTTTACAAAGCAGTTTCTGAAACCGTTGCAAATAAACGTTACGGGGTTGAGCATCAAAAAGCGCCTTAACATGGGCTTGTCGCTTACATTATCAACGTTCCAGATAACGCCCGAAAGCCAAAAAACGGCTGTAACAAAGGATTTTACAAGGTTTGAAAAGTCTTTGCTTATTGCGCTTATAAGACCTGCGAAAAGCGCCCACGCGTTAGAGAGCATAAACATCAGGAATATGTAAATGGGAAGCTGCAGTAAATATACCGTGGGTTTGTGGCCCGAAAGCCAAAATACGATTATCGCAACAAACGTAAGTATTATGTTTACAAAAAGCTTTGAAAGGTTTGTAAACGTCGGTATAGTCATTATGGGGTAGCGCATTTTTGTGACAAGGTAGCTGTAGCGCCTTATGCAGTCCGCGCCGCCTGTGAGGGTTTCACTTATATAAAACCACGGAACCATTCCCGCGATAAGCCAAAGAATGTATGGCACGCCGCCTACGTTGCCGCCCTTTCTCAAGCCGATTTCAATTGCGAACCAATAAACGAATATTGTAACTATCGGCTTTATGACAGCCCACGCCCAGCCGAGCGCCGCGCCGGTATATGTTTTTTTGAGGTCGGCAACCGCAAGCTTTGCCACCTGCGGAATATTGTCTTTGTGCTCTTTAAGATTAAGAGCTAAAAGCTTGAAATAGCTTAAAATAACTTTCATTTAAGGCTCTCCCGTATTTTATTTGCAATTCTTTTTGTATTGCATGTGTCCGCAGTTTCAACCGTCCTGTTTAAAAAGCTTCCCAATGCTTCAAAGTCATACCCGCCGCCGTCAATAATCGCATAAATATCTTTAAAGCTTTTTGACGAAATCGAAGGATATTCTTTTAACGGGTCAATAAAAAGCCCGCGCTCTTTTTTATAGCCGTCTATGTCATATGTATAAAAGAACAGCGGTTTTTTTGTAAGCGCCGCTTCGCAAGCCGAGGCGGAATAGTCGGTTATTATGTAATCGGCAAGCGGAAAAATGTTGAAAAGAGAGCTTTCAATATTCACCGCGTTTTCGGGCAGGCTGTGCTTTTTATCAACGTCGTGGATTTTTATGCACAGATTATATTTTGAAAAATCCACCGTGTCAAGAATTTCATCTATAAAAAATCCGCCCTCCCCCTGAAGGTCGGTGCATAAAGAATGTTCTTTTTGCCGTTTGAAAGCACGGGATATTTCTCTTTTATTTCTTCAGCCCGAAGTTTTTTTTCGCTGCCTCCGTCAAGAATATAGTCTATGCGCGGCATACCGATTATTTCGATATTTTCTTTTTTGCA
>SFFD01000002.1 GCA_004556975.1 Oscillospiraceae bacterium
TAATTTCCGGCGAATACCCGCTGAGCAGCTACAACTATGCCATTTTCCGCGCGGACGAGCCGGAGGAGGGCGCGGTGCGCCGCCTTGCGGAGTGGATGACAAGCTATGACGGACAGCTTGTCGCCGCAAAGGCGGGCTATGCAACGGTGGAGGATATCGGGTTCGATTACAGTCAGAGTGCGCTTAAAAAATATGAGGCAAAGGGCACCGGAATGAAGTACCCGGGCAGCGTGCCTCCGTATGAATTTGTTCCCGCAGGTGAAGCTTTTGATTGGAATATTTATAATTTCAGGGAGCAGGGAAGCTACGATCCGGCGTTCATTGCGGATGAGAACCTTCGTACCGAGGTGAAAAAATTTATCGCCGAAAGCGCTGCGAAGGTTACGGAAGACTACGACGCTATGATGAAACTTATCGACGCCAGCACACAGGGCGACGGCGAGTGGAAAACTACATACCCCTATGGCAACGCGCAAATTGACGGCGAAAAATATGCCGTTATTGCTACGGTGAAAAACGGCTATCTTTCTGTTGCGGTGACTATGGGCTATACCTATAATGTGCAGGACGGATACGACAGGTATTACCGTACAGAAACCGCGGTTTGGGATATGCTTTCCGGCAAGCGCCTTGCTCCGGAGGAGCTGTTCTATGAGGGCGTTGACATTGCGAAGGCGCTTAATGACTATGTGAACGCAAGAAGCCATACGGCAAGCGATTGGCGTGAAGGACCTATTGAATTTAAGACTGACTTTACCGGACTTACGGAAAGCGGCTGGCACATTACGGCGGATACGATTTATTTTGATAATGACAACCCGTATTTCCTTGAGGGATATGCTTTTTCCCTCGACGAACTGCCCGACGGAATTATGGTTACGGAGCAGCCGCGGGAAATGGGCGGCGCCCTTGCGAACGGAGTTACGGAAGCAAAGAGGTTCCGCGAAGTTCTTAGCACAAAGGAGGGCAAACTGCTCGGCGGTGATAACTACGGCACATATTACCTGCTTAAAGAGGACAGCTACCCCGGTGCAAAGAAAATAAACAAGTTCATAGAAGATTATGTGAAGAAGTACGGAACTAATGAAGCCGTTTACGGCTATTACAAGGGGCTGGGGCTTGACCCTGACGCAGAAGGCAATTATTTTGATCCGGGCAGCTTTGACAGCTATATCAGAGACTTTGGCGGAAAGTATATCTGCTTTATCAGTTTGGAACCGACGCTTGAGGTGGACAACAACAGAGGCGATTACACAAGCACAACATATTATTACAAATACAGTAAAGTGGTGTTTTTCAATCCGCAGACAGGCGAAGAAATAGACTGGCGGGATATGATTTCGGACGAGTATGAGAACGCGAAAGGCTCGAATTATAAGAGAAAATCATATGATGACAAAGAGCGCTACAAGCTTAGATGGGTAGATGACGGCGACGACGGATTTACATTCTCCTTCGAGGATTTTTCCCTCTATTTAACTGTTCCGCATGAATACATCAACTGGTAACGCGCGGGGCGCTTTGCGGCGAAGGCTATGCTTCCGCCGCTTTTCGGCTCGGCAAAAAACTTCGTTTTCCGCCAAGCCGACCTGAACAAAAACGAAAGACACCCCTGCTGGGTTTCTTTCGTTGCTATCTTCCTTTTCGATAACATATATATCTATGCACAGAAACGGAAGAAGTCCTGCTTTGCAGGACTTCTTTCGGCGGGCTGCGCGGCGGAAGCTTTTTGCTTCCGCCGCTTTTTTCATCACAAGATTATTTATTATAATATTATAATTGAAAAAATCCGTGCCGCGGTGTATAATATATTTTGGAATTTTATGTACCGGAGGAAAACATGACGAAGAAACGCGAGGAATACGGAAACGAAAGCATACAGTCCCTTAAAGGCGCAGACAGAGTAAGAAAGCGCCCTGCGGTTATATTCGGTTCGGACGGAATAGAGGGCTGCGAGCACGCGGTTTTTGAAATTATATCAAACTCCATTGACGAAGCGAGAGCCGGCTATGGCGACAAGATAACGGTAACGCGGTATAAGGACGGTTCCATAGAGGTGGAGGATTTCGGACGGGGCTGCCCGGTGGACTGGAACAGCAACGAGCAGCGCTATAACTGGGAGCTGCTTTTTTGTGAGCTTTATGCCGGAGGAAAATATGACGCCGGCGGCGATTATGAATATTCCTTGGGTCTTAACGGACTGGGTCTTTGCTCCACGCAGTATTCCTCCGAATGGATGGACGTTGAAATCTGCCGCGACGGATTTTTGTACAATCTTCATTTTGAGCACGGCGAAAACGTGGGCGGGCTGAAAAAAGAGGCAACCGCAAGGAAAAAGACGGGTTCAAAAATCCGCTGGAAGCCGGACGACCAGGTGTTCACAGACATAAACGTGCCGCTTGAATGGTTCCAAGAGGTGATAAAACGCCAGGCGGTGGTAAACGCGGGGCTGCTTTTTATACTTCGCGACCAAAAGCCGGGCGGCGGTTTTGAAAATTACGAATATCTTTATCAAAACGGCATTTCCGACTATGTAAAGGAGCTTGTGGGAAGCGAGCAGACCCTTACAGGGGTGCAGTTCTGGCAGGGAGAGCGCACCGGCCGCGACAGAGAGGACAAGCCGGAGTATAAGGTTAAAATGCAGTTTGCCTGCTGTTTTTCAAACAGGGTCAAGCTTATTGAGTATTATCACAACTCCAGCCACCTTGAGCACGGAGGTTCGCCGGAAAAGGCGGTGAAATCCGCCTTTGTAAGCCAGATTGACGCATATATCAAAAACTCGGGCAAATATCTTAAAAACGAAAGCAAGATAAGCTTTCAGGATGTTGAGGAATGTCTGGTTCTTGTGTCTTCTTCTTTTTCGAGCCAGACTTCTTACGAGAACCAGACCAAAAAGGCAATTACAAATAAATTTGTTGCAGAGGCAATGACGGATTTCCTCAAGCATCAGCTTGAAGTTTTCTTCATAGAAAATCCGGACGACGCCGCAAGGGTCGCGGAGCAGGTGCTCATCAACAAGCGCAGCCGTGAAAATGCAGAAAAAACCCGTATGAACCTCAAAAAGAAGCTTACCGCAACAATGGATATGACGAACCGCGTGCAAAAGTTCGTGGATTGCCGTACAAAGGACATTTCCAAAAGAGAGATATATATAGTAGAGGGAGATTCCGCTCTCGGCGCCTGCAAACAGGGAAGAGATTCGGAATTTCAGGCGATTATGCCGGTGCGCGGCAAAATTCTTAACTGCCTTAAAGCGGATTATGATAAAATTTTTAAAAATGATATTATCACCGATTTGCTTAAAGTTTTGGGCTGCGGCGTTGAGGTAAAAAGCAAGGCAAACAAAGAGCTTTCTTCCTTTGACCTTGACAACCTTCGCTGGAGCAAAGTGGTAATCTGCACCGATGCGGATGTGGACGGCTACCAGATAAGAACGCTTATTCTTACCATGCTTTACCGCCTTACTCCCACGCTGATTGAAAAGGGATATGTATTTATTGCCGAATCTCCGCTTTATGAGATAAACTGCAAGGATGACACATATTTTGCATATACGGAGGAAGAAAAGACCCGCATTATCGAAAAGCTCGGCAAGGCAAAATATACGGTACAGCGCTCAAAAGGACTTGGCGAAAACGAACCGGATATGATGTGGCTTACCACCATGAATCCGGAAACGCGCCGCCTTATCAAGGTAACTCCAAGCGACGCCGCAGCTACGGAGCAGAAGTTCAACCTGCTTTTGGGGGACGACCTTCAGGGAAGAAAAGAGCATATTGCGGCAAACGGCTATCTCTATCTTGACGATATGGATTTGTCATAAAACAAACATTAAAAACAGAAAGGACGGGCGCGGCATTGATAGCAAAAACAGCAGTGGATAAAGCCGCGTTCGGCTTTGACAGGCTTTTTGATTATTCCGTTCCGCCGGCGTTGGAATCAAGGGCAAAACCCGGCTGCCGTGTGCTTGTTTCTTTCGGCGCGGGCGCTCAAAAGCGCCAGGGAATGATTTTTGAAATTGCCGAAGAGCCGGAGGATACACAAGTTAAAATAAAGGAAATTTCCGCTGTGCTTGACAGCGAACCGGTGCTTTCGCCGGAGCTTATGGCGCTGGCGCTGCATTTGGCAAAGCGCACATTTTGCCCGATGTTTGAGGCGGTTAAGGCCATGCTTCCGCCGGGGCTTAACTATAAGCCGTCGTACAGATATTTTGCGGCTGCAAAAGAGGGCGCTGACGACGAGGAACAAAGGGTTATAAACTGGCTGCTTAAAAAGAAAAGCGGCGCGGAGGGCGCCGCCGTCAACAAGGCGTTTGGATATTCCGACAGCAGGTTTATAAATTCCATGGTACAAAAGGGTCTTATTCGCCGGGAAGAGGCGGCGCGCCGAAGAATCGGCGACGAAACGCAGAAAATGGTGCGTCTTTCGGAAAAACAGCTTGCACTTTCATCAGAAGGCAAAAGCCTGCTTAAAAAGCCTACGGAAAAACAGGCGGAGGTGTTGGAATTCCTTTCGGAAGCAGGCAATGTGTGCATAAAAGAGATAAGCTATTTCACTTGTGCCACCAAAGCCGTTGTGGACGGACTTGAGAAAAAGGGCGCTGTGGAATATTATGAGCAGGAGGCTTTTCGCACGCCGTATAAAGAAGCAGTGAAAAGCCTTGACATCAGAAAGGTGCTTCTTTCGGAGGAACAGCAGGCCGCCTTTGACGGCATTGCTTCGCTTTGCGACAGCAAAAAGGCAGAAACGGCGCTGCTTTTCGGCGTAACGGGCAGCGGCAAAACGCAAGTTTTTATGAAGCTTATTCAAAGGGAAATGCAGCGGGGCAGGCAGGTTATACTTATGGTGCCTGAAATTTCGCTTACTCCGCAGATGATAAACAAATTTACCGCCTATTTCGGCGAAAGCGTTGCCGTAATGCACAGCTCGCTTTCCGCGGGAGAACGCATTGACGAATGGAAGCGCATAAATTCCGGAAAGGCAAAAATTATTATAGGAACACGCTCCGCGGTATTTGCTCCGGCAAAAAATTTGGGGCTTATCATTATGGATGAGGAGCAGGAACAGAGCTATAAGTCAGACCGTGCTCCGCGCTTTCATGCAAGGGACGCGGCAATGTTTCGGTGCTCAAAGCTGAAAATTCCGCTGGTGCTCGCTTCCGCAACGCCCTCCATAGAAACCTTTTACCGTGCTCAAACAGGAAAATACAGGCTTTTTGAAATGAAAAAGCGCTATGGCGACGCCAAGCTTCCGGATTCGGTGATTGTGGATATGCGCGAAGAAACCATGCGCGGAAACACGGGTGTGCTCAGCGAGGCGCTGGCGCAGGAGCTGAAATATAACCTTGAGCACGGCGAACAGTCCATTCTGCTTATGAACCGAAGGGGCTATAACACGGTGGCAAGGTGTGTTCGCTGCGGAACGGTCAAGGAATGCCCGCGGTGCAATATTCCGCTTATTTATCACAAGGCCAACGGAAAGCTTATGTGCCACTATTGCGGTTACAGCGAACCGGCAACCGTCGTCTGTGACGCCTGCGGCAGCGAATACGTCATGTATACCGGCTGCGGCACGCAAAAGGTGGAGGACGAGCTTTCGGGGCTTTTTCCCGACGCAAGGATTCTTCGCATGGATTTGGACACCACTATGGCAAAGTTCAGCCACGACAGGCACTTTGCGGATTTTGCCGCCGGCAAATATGACATAATGGTGGGTACTCAAATGGTGGCAAAGGGTCTTGACTTTCCCAATGTAACGCTTGTGGGCGTCTTGGCGGCGGATATGTCCCTTTACGGAGGCGATTACCGCAGCTATGAGCGCACCTTTGGGCTGCTTACCCAGGTAATAGGCCGCTGCGGCAGGGCGAAGCTTTCCGGCAGGGCATATATTCAGACATATTCGCCGGAGCACAGCGTAATCGAGCGCGCCTGCGCCCAGGATTACGGACTTTTCTATGCCGACGAGATAATCAACCGCAAGGTTATGCTCTATCCGCCGTATTGCGGAATGGGTTCGGTGCTTTTTTCGGGACAGAGCGAAAGAGCGGCGCAAAGCGCTGCAAAGGCCTTTTTGGAGCTGCTTGAACAAAAGATAGAGGAAAACAATATGCCCATCAGAATTTTGGGGCCGACACCCTCTTCCACGCCGAAAATTGCCGATAAATACCGCTGGAAGCTTATTGTGAAGTACCGGCCCGACAACGCTTTTTTTGAAATGATGGGCGCCGCGCTTAAAGAATTTTCAAAAAATAAAGAATTCGTTAAAATTGAGGTCACGGCTGACCCTTATGATATAAACTGAAAAGAAAGGTGAAAAATAATGGCATTGAGAAATATAGTCAAGGACGGAGACCCGATTCTTCGTAAAGTTTGCAGACCGGTTGAAAAATTTGACGAGCGCCTTTGGACTCTTCTTGACGACATGGCGGACACCATGCATGAGGCGGACGGCGTCGGTATTGCCGGACCGCAGGTGGGAATTATGAGAAGACTTTGCATTGTGGATTGCTATGACGAGGACGGCGTAATCGAGCTTATAAACCCGGAAATTATCGAAACCTCCGGCGAGCAGACCGGCAGCGAAGGCTGCCTTTCTTTCCCGGGGAAATTCGGCACGGTAACCCGCCCCATGCACGTTACCGTCCGCGCCCAGGACAGAAACGGCAATATCTTTGAAAAGAGCGGCGAGGGACTTAAAGCAAGGGCGTTCTGCCACGAAATCGACCATCTTAACGGCGTTTGCTTTGTTGACCTTGCAACGGAGATACACTATGACACCGACGAAAAAGCCGACGCGGAGGATATAGAAGAATGAAGGATATGCGCATAGTCTTTATGGGAACGCCGGATTTTGCCGCGGCGATTCTTGAAAGGCTTATTGTTACAGGAAGGAATGTTGTGGGCGTTTTTTCCCAGCCGGACAAACCCGTGGGCAGAAAGCAGATTGTTGAGCCGACGCCGACGAAAAAGCTTGCGCAGAAATACGGAATTCCGGTTTTTCAGCCGGCAAAAATGAAGGACGGAACGGCGCTTGCCATGTTGAAAGAGCTTGCGCCCGACCTTGTGGTGGTTGCCGCATACGGCAGAATCCTGCCGAAAGAGCTGCTTGATGTTCCGCCTCTCGGCTGTGTGAACATTCACGGAAGCCTGCTTCCGAAATACCGCGGCGCGGCGCCGATTCAGTGGTCGGTGATAAACGGCGACGCGGTTACCGGCGTTACCGCCATGTATATGGCGGAGGGAATGGACACCGGAGATATGATTCTTAAACTTGAAACGGAGATAGGCGAAAACGAAACCTCGGGCGAGCTTTTTGAACGCCTTGCCTCCCTCGGCGCGGATTCCATTGAGAAAACCCTTGAGCTTTTTGACGAAGGCAGCGTGCCGAGAGAACCGCAGAACGAAGCGCAGGCAACCATGGCGCCCATGCTTAAAAAAGAGATGGGCGAGCTTGACTTTACAAAATCCGCAAATGAAATTCACAACCTGGTGCGCGGACTTTGCCCGTGGCCTGTTGCTTTTACATTTGTTGACGGCAAAAGCCTTAAGGTTTATAAGGCAGACAGGGCAGAGGGCTTTTGCGGCGAAGCGGGAACGCTTCTTGACGAAAAGCGGTTTATTGTGGGCTGCGGCGACGGCGCGGTAGAACTTACAGCCGTTCAGCCCGAGGGCAAAAAGCAGATGAGCGGCGGCGATTTTATCCGCGGAAAACGTCTTGCTAAAGGAACTCATATTGGAAGATAAAGGAGAAATTTTATGCCATACTTTTTTGGTATTGATATAACATATATCATATTTATTATTCCTGCGCTGCTTTTCGGAATCTGGGCGCAGATTTCGGTACAATCGGCTTTTTCAAAATACAGCCGCGTTCCTTCTGCGCGCGGATATACCGGCGCGGAGGTTGCAAAGCTTCTTTTGGAACAGAACGGAATTTATGACGTGACCATACGCCATATTTCGGGAAGCCTTACGGATAATTTTAATCCGAGGGAAAAGACGCTTAATCTTTCCGACGACGTCTATAACAGCACTTCGGTGGCGGCAATCGGCGTTGCCGCGCACGAAACCGGTCACGCAATTCAGCACGCGGTGGGCTATCGCCCGATTAAATGGCGCGAAGCCATCATTCCGGTGACTCAATTGGGCTCGTGGGCATATTTTCCGATTATCCTTCTCGGAATTGTGTTTTCTTCACAGACCCTGGTCAATGTGGGCATACTTCTTTTTGCAACCATAGCGCTTTTCCAGCTTGTAACGCTTCCGGTGGAATTTAACGCTTCAAACAGAGCCATTGCAACGCTTGAGAACAACGGAATTCTTTACGGCAACGAAATTACCGGGGCAAAGGCGGTTCTTCGCGCGGCGGCGCTGACGTATGTGGCGGCGCTTGTTTCTGCGCTGGCACAGCTTTTGCGGCTGCTTGTAATTTTCGGCGGAAGAAGAAACAACGATTAAACGGATTTTGTGCAAATTTTTCGTTAAGGAGATTTTATGGCGGACAAGGCAAGATTACTTGCGGCAAGGGCGCTTTTGAGGGTGTCCTCCGGCGGTTTTTCAAACATAGTTCTGGATTCCATGCTGGAGGAAGCAAAGCTTGACCAAAGGGACAGAGCGTTTGCAAGCGCGCTTTTTTACGGAGTGCTTGAGCGAAGGATAACCATAGATATTTTAATAAAAAAATATTCCTCCACCCCGCCGGAAAAGCTTGATCCGGAGGCGGCGGAGGTGCTTCGCATGGGGTTTTATCAGATACTCTATATGAATTCCGTGCCTGACAACGCCGCTGTCAACGAATCGGTGGAGCTTATTAAAGCGCTTGGCTTTCCCAAGGCTTCCGGCTTTGTCAACGGAATTTTAAGGGCGTTTATCCGCAACGGAAAGAACGCGGATTTCAGCCGTATGCCGGGCATAGAGCGCCTTTCCGCGGAGTATTCCGCTCCGCTTTGGCTCTGTAAAAAGTGGTGCCTTGAATTTGGGCCGCAAAGAACGCAGAAAGCCCTTCGTGCCTGTCTCGGCGCTCCGCCGATTTATGCCAGGGTGAATACGGTAAAAACCGATGCCGATGCGGTTTGCACCGCCCTTTGCGAAGAGGGCGCGAACGCACGCCGTACTGAAGTGCTGCCCAACGCGGTTATTATAGATTCCGCCGCGCCCCAGAATACGAAAGCATATAAACAGGGACTTTTTCATGTTCAGGATATTTCAAGCCAGTTTTGCGCCGCGGCGCTTGGGGCAAAGGCGGGAGAAAGGGTGCTTGACGTTTGCGCGGCGCCCGGCGGAAAAACCTTCACCGTGGCGGAAATTATGGAAAACCGCGGCGAAATTGTTGCCTGCGACCTTCACGCAAAGCGCGCCGGGCTTGTTAAAAGCGGCGGCGAGCGCCTTGGTCTTGATATAATCACGGCAAAGGCAAACGACGCCACGGTTTATAACGAAGGGCTTGGCAAATTTGACCGGGTGCTTTGCGATGTGCCGTGTTCCGGCCTCGGCGTAATACGCAGAAAGCCGGAAATCCGCTTTAAGAAGCCGGAGGATATGACGTCGCTTCCGAAAATTCAGTATAGAATTGCGGCAACCTCCGCAAAATATCTTAATGAAGGCGGCGTGCTGGTGTATTCCACCTGCACCCTCTCGAAAGACGAAAACGAAAACGTGGTTAAGCAGCTTATGGAGCGGGAAGGGCTTTTGCCCGACCGATTGCCGGAGGAGCTGCAAAAATATTCGGCGGACGGATATTCCGTTACGCTGCTGCCGGGAGAAATCAATTCCGACGGCTTCTATTTCGCAAGATTAAGAAAGGGGAAAGCCGAATGACCGACCTTCGCTCTCTTACATATGAAAAGCTCTGCGAAGAGGTAAAGGCAATGGGTCTTCCCGCCTTCCGCGGAAAGCAGATTTACGAATGGCTGCACCAAAAGCGCGCCATGAGCTATGATGAGATGACAAACCTGCCCTCCGCCCTGCGCGAACGGCTGAAAAAAGAATATCCCCTTGCAGACGTGAGCATTGAGCAAAAGCTTGTTTCAAAAATCGACGGCACGGTAAAGTACCTTTTCCGTCTTGGCGACGGCGAGCATGTCGAGGGCGTGCGCATGGCGTATAAGCGGGGCGGAAGCCTTTGCATTTCAACCCAGTGCGGCTGCCGAATGGGCTGCACCTTCTGCGCTTCAACCCTTACGGGGCTGTGCCGCAACCTCACTCCGTCGGAAATGCTCTGCGAGGTGTACCTTGCGGCGCGGGACGCGGAGGAAAACGGCGAAAAAATTGCTTCCATGGTGCTTATGGGCATAGGCGAGCCCCTTGACAACTTTGACAACGTCATGGATTTTCTCACCATAGTTACATCGGAGCAGGGCTTTAACCTCGGCATGAGGCATATTTCCCTTTCCACCTGCGGGCTTGTGGATAAAATATATAAGCTTGCGGAAAGAAAGCTTCAGCTTACTCTTTCGGTTTCGCTTCACGCGCCGAACGATGAAATCCGCCGCAGAACAATGCCGGTTGCCCGACGCTGGCCTATAAACGAGCTTATCAAGGCGTGCAAGGACTATTTTGATACCACCGGGCGGCGAATTTCCTTTGAATACGCCCTTATTGACGGAGTGAACGACCGGCCGGAGCACGCCATGGAGCTTATCGCGCTGCTTAAGGGTATGGGAGCCCACGTAAACCTTATTCCGGTCAATAAGGTCAATGAAACCGGCTATCGCCGGGGCAAGCGCGAAAGCGTTGAAGCCTTTTGCAGGCTGCTTAACGACAACGGGCAGAACGCCACCGTTCGCCGTGAGCTTGGCAGCGACATAAACGCCGCCTGCGGCCAGCTTCGCCGCAGCGTTATGAACAAAGACCGCGGCGGAACCTTTTCTGAATGATATTTGGGCAAAATATTTGACATACGGTAAAATAAGATATAAAATCATAAGATAGGCAAAGTATGCAAAGTAAAAAACCGTTTTTGACAAGAGGTGAATGATATGTTGAAAGCAGTGGGCAAAACGGATATAGGCAACATAAGGGAAATCAACCAGGATGATTTCAACTGCGGAGTGCTTGGGGACGACGCTGTATTTGCCGTTGTGTGCGACGGAATGGGCGGCGAAAAAGGCGGACACATTGCAAGCCGCACGGCCGCCGATATTGTTACTGACAGCGTTACTGCGGCTTACGGAAGCGGGTTCGGGGATAATTCAATCCGCGGAATACTTCAGACGGCGGTCACTGCGGCAAACGTTTCTGTTTTCGACCGCTCTCAGCGAGACCCGGACCTTCGCGGCATGGGCACCACCATTGTTGCGTGTATGGTATGCGACGGAATTGCTCACATTGTGCATGCAGGCGACAGCCGGGCATATCATGTTACTGCCGACGGAATTGAGCAGATGACAAAAGACCACTCTGTGGTTCAGCTTCTTGTTGACAGAGGAGAAATTACTCAGGACGAAGCGCGCTTTCATCCTAAAAAGCATTTTATAACCCGTGCCCTTGGCGTTATGTCAATAATCGACCTTGATTATTGCGAATTTTCACTTAACGAGGGCGAAGCCATAATAATATGCACCGACGGGCTTTCAAACTATTTTACAAACGGCGAACTTTTTGACATGATTAAATCCGCAGGGTACGGAAAATGTGTTGATAAGCTTATAAACGCCGCAAAAAAAGCCGGCGGAGCAGACAACATAACCGTGGTTTGCATTTCAAGGTAATTCAAAAAAACGCTAAGGCCGGAGGAGCTTAATGGACAGATATATAGGGAAAAAACTTGATGGGCGGTATGAAATACAAGAGATTATCGGCGTCGGCGGAATGGCCAACGTTTACCGCGCATACGACAGCATTGACGACCGCACCGTTGCGGTAAAAATACTGCGGGATGAGCATATGCAGAACGACGAGCTTCTGCGCCGCTTCCGCAACGAGTCAAAAGCCATTGCGGTGCTTTCGCACCCCAATATTGTAAAGGTGTATGACGTCAGCTTTAACGAGGATATTCAGTACATTGTTATGGAATACATCGACGGAATCACCCTTAAAGAATATATCGAACAGCAAAAAGTGCTTCGCTGGAAAGAGGCAGTGCACTTTACCGTTCAGATTCTGCGCGCGCTTCAGCACGCCCACGACAAGGGAATTGTTCACAGGGATATCAAGCCCCAGAACATTATGCTTCTTGCAGACGGAACAATTAAGGTGGCGGATTTCGGCATTGCGAGGTTTGCAAGGTCAAGCCAGCAGACCGTTACCGATAAAGCCATAGGCTCCGTACACTACATCAGTCCGGAGCAGGCAAAGGGCGACGTCACCGACGAAAAGAGCGACATATATTCCGTGGGCGTCATGCTTTATGAAATGACCACCGGAAAGCTGCCCTTTGACGCGGAAAGCCCCGTTTCGGTTGCTTTGCAGCAGATTCAGAGCCAGCCGAAAACGCCGCGCAGCATAAATCCGGATATTCCGGAGGGGCTTGAGGATATAATAATCCGCGCCATGCAGAAGGACCCTGCGCGGCGGTATCAGTCCGCAGCGGAAATGCTTCGGGATATAGACGAGTTCAAACGCGACCCCACAGTAAGCTTTGAATATAAATATACCGAACCTGAAGAAATGTCGATTACAGAAAACTTTGCAAAAACCGCAAAAAAGACGAAAAAAATCAAGGATGAACAGGTGCGTTCCGCACCGGTTGTTCCGGTGCTTACGGGAATTACCGTTGCGTTCATCATTGTGGCAATACTTTTCCTCATCGGAATTATGGCGATGGTTCGCCCTTTTGAGGAAGTCCCCGATACCACCGCCCCGAACCTTATCGGAATGGACATTACAGAGGCAAAAAAGCAATATCCCGGTTTTGATATAGAGGTGGAATCCTCTGCATTTCACGATTCTTACGATAAAGACGTTATTTATTATCAGAACGTGAAGCCGGGAATGACGGTTAAGGAAAAAAGCACCATAAAGGTTAAAATTTCAAGCGGAGTTCAGACCTTCAGCCTTGCCGATTATACCAATTTTGAAGAAAATCAGGTTTACGCGATTCTGAGTGAAAATGATGTAGAATTTAACCGTATTTATGACTGGAATGACAATATTCCTGAAGGATATGTTATTTCAACTGAGCCGGGCGCTGATACGGTTGTGGATAAAGGAACTGTTGTTATAATTCGTATAAGTAAAGGGCCG
This sequence comes from Oscillospiraceae bacterium, assembly GCA_004556975.1. Taxonomy (GTDB): domain Bacteria; phylum Bacillota; class Clostridia; order Oscillospirales; family Ruminococcaceae; genus UMGS1668. The sequence goes on from SFFD01000002.1 coordinate 13,182, forward strand.
GAAACTACTTACGTAGAGGTTCCACCGGTGATTGGATACAAGCTTAACGATGCAAAGCTTATGCTTAATTCCGCGGGGATCAAAATAGGAAGCGTAACAAGAGTTGACAGCACCCAGGCGGGCACCGTAATTCTTGACCAGAGTCTTGCGGCGGGTACCCAGGTTCAGAAGGGCACCACCATTGACCTTGTAATAGCGATGGAACGCGACAGCGAAGACAATTCCGTCACTCTTGATATTCCGCTGCCCGAAGAAAACAGGGAAGTGCAGGTTGAAGCATTTATAAACGGAAGCCCGGCCGCCGCAGAAACCGTTAACCCGTATATGATTTCAAGCTGGACGGTAACCCTTACCGGCGAGGGCATAAGTACGGTAAGCATATATTATGACGACCGGTTCTACCGGGCGTACTCCGTCGACTTTACCGACTGCACCTATATGCTGGTAAGCGACAGCTCCTCTGACTTCGGCGGCTGATTTGCGGAGGAAGAATGTCTGAAATAAAAAATATTCATGAAACGGATGATAAGTCCCTTCCGAAAGCGGAGGGACTTATCATTAAGGCTACCGGCGGATTTTATTATGTGCTCTGCGGCAAGGTGACCTACGAATGCCGCGCCAGAGGCGTTTTTCGCAAGCGGGAGCAGTCGCCGCTCGTGGGCGACAGAGTTACTGTTTCCGTTTTGCCGAACGAAAAGGGCTATATCTACGCCATTCACGAAAGAAAAAACTCCCTCGTGCGGCCGCCGCTTGCGAACATAGATCAGCTTGTGATGGTGGTCTCCGTGGCGGAGCCTGCACCGAATTTGCTCGTTATGGACAAGCTTATTGCGGTGGCCGAGCATCAGGATGTGGAACCGGTGCTCGTTTTTACGAAATGTGATTTGGCAGACCCGGAGCCTTATGCTCAAATTTACCGCAGGGCGGGTTTTGAGGTATATGAGGTGTGCTCAAAAGAGCACCGTGGCACAGAAGCGGTGCTCGAAATGCTTAAAGGCAAAGTAAGCGCTTTTTGCGGCAATTCGGGAGCGGGAAAATCCACTTTACTGAACGAAATTTTGCCGGAGCTTTCGCTTTCTACCGCGGAAATAAGCAAAAAGCTGGGGCGGGGACGGCATACAACCCGCCATACCGAGCTTTTTGCCGTCGAAGGCGGCGGCTGGGTCGCCGATACGCCGGGATTTTCCGCCATTGAGATGGAACGCATGGAAATAATCCGCAAGGAAGCGCTGCAATATTGCTTCCGTGAGTTTGAGCCTTATATAATGAAGTGCAGATTTACCGGGTGCAGCCATGTTTCCGAAAAGGGGTGCGCGGTTCTTGCAGCAAAGGAAGCGGGAATTATTCCGGAAAGCCGCCACAGAAATTACTGCATTATGTACGAGGAAGCAAAGCAGATTAAAGAATGGGAACTGGATAAATAAAAAAGACGTGCTCAAATGAGCACGTCTTTTTAGTACATTCCGCTTTTACGGGACATATTCGATGCGTTTACACGCCGTCGGCGTCTTCCCTATCAATTTTGAAAAGCATACGAAGCAGCGGAGCAAGAAATTTAGGGCTGCTCCAGACGACTATTTTCATAAAAACACCTCCGTTTAAAATTTCAGCGGCAGCGTGAAAATGCTATAAGTAAAACGGCAAGCAGAAACAAAAGCGGACAAAGCGGAAACAAAAGCCCGATTAAAAGTCCCGCCGCAAACCAAAGCGCGGGCTTTTGAAGAAAATACAGGCATCGCCGCTGACGTTTCATAGCCGGCCTCCGAAAATGATTTTGATATATTCTATGCCGAAACAGGGCGGCGGGTTACTGCGGGAATTTTTTTATGGGGCGGCGCATAGCTTTTTAATAACAAAAGCGAGGTGTGACGCATGAAAAAAATTTTCTCCATTGCCATGGCAATTCTGATTGTTTTTACGGCGGCGATGACCGCCGAAGGCGAAAGACTTACGACGCCGGAGGAGCTTGGCAAAATAAAAAAGGCGGCAGATGTTGACCCAAACCTTACCATATCGGCAAAATCCGCGATTTTGATAGAACGCTCCACCGGCACGGTGATTTTTGAGCACGACGCCGATAAACAGATGCCTCCGGCATCCATTACAAAAATAATGACTCTGCTTTTGGTGTTTGAGGCGATGGATGAAGGCAAATTTACAATGGAAACAGAAATTTCGGCAAGCGAACACGCGTGTTCCATGGGCGGCAGCCAAATCTGGCTTGAGCCGGGCGAGGTTTTTACGGTGAACGAGCTGCTGAAAGCGGCGGCGATAAGCTCTGCCAATGACGCCTGCGTGGCCCTTGGCGAGGCGGTTTCCGGCAGCGAGGAAGCTTTTGTGGAGCTTATGAACGCAAGGGCGGCGGAACTGGGGATGAAAAACACCGTGTTTAAAAACTGCACGGGGCTTGACGCCGAAGGCCATCTTTCCACCGCAAGGGACATTGCCGTTATGTCCGCGGAGCTGCTTTCGCACCCGGAAATAAAAAACTATTCCACCGTCTGGATGGACAGCCTGCGGGGCGGCGAAACGGAGCTTACGAACACAAACAGGCTTGTGCGGTTCTATAAAGGCTGCACCGGGCTTAAAACCGGTTCCACGGACGAAGCGGGGTGCTGTCTTTCGGCTTCGGCGGAGCGCGACGGCATGGAGCTTGTTTCGGTTACCCTCGGTTCGCCCAATACGGACGAACGCTTTGCCGCCGGACGCAAGCTTCTTGATTACGGCTTTGCGAATTTTGCGCTTGTAAGGATGACGCCGCCGGAAGAATATCTTGCGCCGATTGCGGTTTCTCACGGAACGGAGGAAACCGTACAGCCCGTTTGCCAAGAAACGCCGGCGTTTTTGCTGAAAAAAGGGCAGCGCGACGGTGTGGAGCAATCCGTTTATCTTCCGGAAAAGCTGGAAGCTCCGATAAAATCGGGGGACGTCATCGGAAGAGTGACTGTCACCCTTAACGGAGGCGAAATAGGCGGTTACGACATAGTCGCGGCAGAGGATGTGCCGCGTATGGGACTTTTATCCGCCCTTAAAAAGCTGTTTTTTGAGGCGGTAAGGACTGCTCCGTAAAATAAAATTGCATGAAATTCAATTTTAACGGAAAGATTACTTGCAAAACTTCGGGATTTAGGCTATTATATAAATAGGAAAATATCAGCTTCAAGGGGTGTTGACATTGCCGCAAATTAACCTTGACTATCTGAAGGACTTCGTTTCCGAAGCCGAAATTTTCTCAAAAAAGAAAGCCGCGGAAAACGCGCTTTCCGCCCTTGTTGACAAAACGGGAGCGGGAGCGGAATTTACCGGCTTTGTAAGCCTTCCGAAGGACTATGACCGCGGCGAGCTTTTGCGCATAAAGCGCGCGGCGGAGAAAATCCGCAGACAAAGCGACGTGCTTATAGTAATCGGCATAGGCGGCTCATACCTCGGCGCCCGGGCGGTTATTGAGCTTTTGCAGTCGCCGATGCGCAACAGCCTTCCGCACGAAGGGCCGGAGATTTATTTTGCCGGTTGCAGTCTTTCGCCGGATTATATGTATGACATTGCGCGCCTTTGCGAGGGAAAAGAAATTTCGGTAAACGTAATTTCAAAATCCGGAACGACGACGGAACCGGCGGTTGCTTTCCGCTTTTTCAGGGAAATGCTTGAAAAGCGCTATGGCAAAGAAGGCGCGAGGAAGCGGATTTTCTGCACTACCGACAAAGAAAAGGGAACTCTTAAAGCCCTTGCGGACAGAGAGGGTTATGAAACCTTTGTTGTGCCGGATAACATCGGGGGAAGATTTTCGGTTTTGACTCCGGTGGGGCTTTTGCCCATTGCGGCGGCGGGAATCGACCCGGAAGAGCTGCTTTCAGGCGCGGCCGAAGGTATGAGGGAATATCTTTCACCGAAATTTGAGCAGAATGCCGCCATGCGCTATGCGGCGGCGAGGAATATCCTTTATGAAAAGGGCAAGACGCTTGAGCTTTTGGTAAGCTATGACCCGGATTTTCTTCAGATGGCGGAATGGTGGAAGCAGCTTTTCGGCGAAAGCGAGGGCAAAAACCACAGAGGAATCTTTCCGTGCTCGGCCACGTTTTCAACGGACCTTCATTCCCTTGGTCAGTTTGTTCAGGACGGAAGCAGAACCATGTTTGAAACTGTTGTGCGCTTCAAACAGGCAAAGCACAGCTTTGCAGTCACAGAAGACAGGGAAAATGCCGACGGACTTAATTTTCTTGCGGGAATGGACATGGGCGAGATTAACGAAAAGGCACGCCTTGGCACTCTTATTGCCCATACGGAGGGCGGCGTTCCGAACATTATAATCACTTCGGAGGCAAAAACCCCCAACGAAACGGGCAAGCTGATTTATTTCTTTGAAATAGCTGTTGCAATTTCCGGCTATATGCTTGGGGTGAACCCATTCGACCAGCCGGGAGTTGAAAGCTATAAGAAAAATATGTTCGCATTGCTTGGAAAACCGGGCTTTGAGGACATAAAAAAGGCTTTGGAAGCCAAAATTTAACCGACTTCGGTCAAACTGCGTTCGCGCAATGATAATAAAGAACAGAGGGAGACATAAAAATGATCAAACTTATACTTGGCCTTAAAGGCTCCGGCAAAACCAAATTCCTTATCGACAGCATTGAAGAAGCGGTAAAAACCACCGGCGGCTGCGTGGTAGCAATCGAACGCGGCGACACCCTTCGCTTTGACCTTTCTCACAAGGTTCGCCTTATTGACATTGACGAATATGACATTTCTGACTTTAACTCTTTTTATGGCTTCCTTTCCGGCCTTATTGCAGGCAACTATGACATAAGCCACATCTTTGTTGACGCCACCTTTAAAATCGGCGGCCGCGACTATGACGCATTTGCAAAAATGACCGACAAGCTTCGCCGCCTTTGCGATGAATTCAATGTAGAGATGACTTTTGCCGCTTCCTGCGAAAAAGAAGATCTTCCCGAAAGAGTACACAAATACATCGTCGAGAGATAAAATTTACAAATGCAAAAAAGCGCAGCCTATCCGGGCTGCGCTTTTTTATGTGCGAAAAGTCATGAAAAAGTGATTACTTCGGGAGAAAACTGGAAAATATTATGATATAATTTATTGACAACGCAAAGGTGCTTTGTTATAATATATATGTATATATTTTCCTTAAAAGTAATCTATATAGATTATATGAAATTATATGAAAAAATAAAATATAGAGGAAAATTTGTTAAAGCATAAGCGCGTTTTTAACCTGTAGATTGGAAATTAAGAAAATTAGGATTTATTCCGATGCATTTTTGCTTTTTTTCATAATTTTAAGTCTGCGGTTAAGATAAATTTTTTTGGAGAGTGATAAAAGGTATGAAAAAGCTGATTGCAATGCTTCTTGCGGCAATTATGGCAATTTCCGTTCTGCCGGCCGCTGCTTTTGCGGCGAAAGATAACGGCAGTACAGGCCCCGTTTGGCCGGAGGAAGGCTCCATAAAGCTTGACAAGGACGCAAAAGCGGTTGAGGGCAGGGATAACCTTTGGGAGGTTACCCTTCGCATTCAGGGAAAAAACTACGGGACTACTTCGGATGTAGTGCTTGTAATTGACAATTCCAACAGCATGTACTCGGAAAAAGGCAACGGTTATACAGAAGACGCAAACAGCCGCATGACAAAAACAAAAATTGCGGCAAAAGCGTTTGTTAACGCCTTGCTTACAGAGGACAGCGCAACAAGAATAGCGCTTGTTGTATACGGAACGGATGTCCGCAGCTTTACCGGATTTTATGACGCAGACGGAAAGAACGAGTTAATCGACAAGATTAACGCGATAACGGTAGAAGCCGACAGCGATAACGGCGGAACGAACCAGCAGGCGGGCATACACAAGGCACAGGAGCTGCTTGATTCTGCCGATTCCACCGGAAGGAACAAAAGCATGGTAATTCTTTCGGACGGTGCGGCAACTTTCAGCTATCGGTTTGTGGCAACGGCAACATATTCAAATTGCAGCTCATTTTTTGGTTGGTTTTGCCCCAGCGGAGGAAGCTTCACCGATATAAGCGCAGCCACGCCCGATTATAATACAGTAATTGGTTCCGGCGGTTCTTTTACTATGAACTATAATGCAACCGTTACTGCTACATGTCCGAAGCACGGCGGCACAACAAGAGAAGATTACGTTTATAATCTTGACGGAACATATACTACATCAAGAGGAACCAACAACGGCGTAGCCACCATCTGGGAAGCGAACCGGGCAAAAGCCGCAGGAACCACCATCTATTCCGTGGCGCTTCAGGCAGGCACCAACGGCGAAAACACCCTTAAAGCCTGCGCAAGCGACCCGGCAAGGGGCTATTTTGCCATTGCGGCGAACGAAACCGACGTTGCGGGCAAGCTTACCGAAGCGTTCACCAGCATTGCGGGCAGTATTGCCATCGCGGCGAAAAACGGCGTGGTCAACGATGCCATGGGCGAAAAAATAGACCTTGCTTTCAGCGGCGGCGCGCCTGTTATCACCACCGATGAAGCTGTTTATAACGCAGGAAACGCCGATATTTACATCAGCCAGGGAACTGCGACTTGGGATAGCGCCGCACGCAAAATCAACTGGAATGTCGGAGACGTAAGAGAAGGTGATGCGCCCACGCTGAAATACAAAGTTACCGTAAGAGCGGGATATACCGTTGTGAAGAATGAAACTCTGTTTACCAACGAAAGCGCGGAGTTTAACTATACCGACTATAAGGACGAAAAAGTCAAAGGTGAGTTTCCGAAGCCACAGGTAACCGTTGGCGGCGGCAAAATTCTTGTTCACTACTATATGGTCAACGGCGAGGGACAGCCTATAAACGAAGCGGGCGTCGCGGTTGAAAGCCCGAGCCTTGCAAAGCAGGTTAAAGACGCGGAATATTTTTCTTATAACGGAAGCACCGGTTTAAGCTATAATACGCCATATACCGTAAGCAAAGAGGATATTGCGAATTACAGCTATGCCGGAAAATATATTCTTAACGAAGGCAGCCTGACAGAGGGCAATTCCGTCGAGGTTACTCTTACCGCGGCAAACTCCAACCAGCACGTATGGTTCGCATATACCCAGGAATTTACAGTGGTGCATATCCAGGACGGAAGTGAAACCGGCAGGGAAAATTACAGCGTTTCGGCAGGGTTTAATATGACCGAGTACGTCACCGCGGGATATCTTTACGGCGGAACTTTCAGCAACGCAGACTGCACCGCCATTGCGGACTTTAACGGCGGCAACCCCACCGACTTTATACCCAAAGCAGGCGAAACCTATTACATTTGGGAAGTTGACAAAGCGTATCTTGTGCCGAAAAGCCTTAGCTGCTGGGAGCACAATGCCGAGGGACTGATTGACGTAATGGGGTTCTATCTTATTGCGCCCATCGACCGCGAGTATTACAGCGAGGTTGGCTTTACCGTTAACGGCGTGAAAGTGACGGCAAACCAGATTTCTTCTGAATACAGCAGCGGAAGCGAAACCGTAACGCTTTACGAAAAAGCAGACAGAGCCGTTCTTTACAGAAAAATCGTCATCAACCGCAAGGACGGCGGAGACGACAGCTATGATATTACAAGCGTTACAGACAAAACTAAAGGCTATCTTGCCTGTTATGGCGTTGACAAAGCCGGCTACTGGAACGAAGCCGGCGCGGAAATTACTTTTATTCCTTATTGGGTAACCCTTGACGGAGTGGAAGTTACAAACGGAACCGTTCGCACCTGCAAATATCTCGGAGCAGGTTCCGGAAGCGAAAACAAGCTGATAGGCAAGATTGGTGAAACCGAAACAACGCCGGTAATCAGTTATGAGGGCGCAGCTTATACAAAAGCGATGGCGGTATTTTCAATGTTCATCGCAGACGGAAGTCCGATAAATTCCGCAGCTCCTGCCGAGCCGGAACAGCCGGAGCAGCCGGAGCAGCCGGAGCAGCCGGAAGAGCCGGAGCAGCCGGAGCAGCCGGAAGAACCGGAGCAGCCGGAGCAGCCGGAAGAACCGGAGCAGCCGGAACAGCCGGAACAGCCGGAAGAGCCGGAGCAGCCGGAAGAGCCGGAAGAACCCGGTCATAGCGACGAAATCACCGTCACCGTGCATGACGCGGGCGAAACCTATACCATAACCGCCGCAAAAGGCGACCTTCGCGGAAAAATTGAGTATATCGGCGCAGAGGGTAAGCTCTTTGCGGGATGGTACTATGACGAGCGCTGCAAAAAGCCCGCCGACCTTGCCGATGTTCAGGAAAATATCGACATTTATGCGAAATATGTAAGCGATTCTTACCTTCAGGTAAAGTATATCGAGAATTTCTTCTTCCGCAGCCGCAGCGTTTACCTTATTTCCGCCGTTGAGGGAAAAGATTTTGCCGAAACCGGGTTTGTGATAAACGGCGAGACAGTTCCCGCAAGCGGCGGCCGCGGAGTGAGATATTCCGCTTCTTATCTGTTCGGCGGCGAAATAAACAAAAAAGCGCGCCTTATTGCGGCGGAGTATTCTCTTTACGGCGCAGACGAGGGCACAGAGCTTTCGGTAATTCCGTATTGGGTCACAGCAGACGGCACCGTTGTTTACGGAACGGAAAGATGCCTTACCGTCGGCCGTTACGGCATTGAAGAATAAGAGGAGAAAAAGATATGAGTGTATTTAAACCGATGCTTGGCAGCGCACTCGGCCCGCTTGAAAAGGAGATTCTTGACGCTCAAAACAAGCCGAGCGGCTCGATAATTGAAAGGGTCGGCGACAATCTTAACAAACTGACCCGGCAGGACGGAAGCGTTGTCTATTTTGACGATTTCGGAAATATAGTGGAATAAAACGAAGATGGCGGCGGAGGGAAAACCTCCGCCGCGGTTTGCATAAGCGTGACATAATGTACAATATAACAATAAATCTGGGCGGCGTGCCGGTGGAGCTTTCTTTTGAGCACGCGGATTATTTGAGCAGCTACGACGGCTTTTTGACCGAAGCGGCTTCGGCAGCGCAGGCAAATGTGCCGCCGGAGGAAGTGGCCGCCGCAAGAAAATTTTATGATGACGGCGCGACGGACGCATACATAGAGGAATGCGAAATAAGCAGGGCGGCGGGTACGGCGCTTTTGCCGTTCGGGCGTGCGGTGTTTCACGGCGCCGCGTTTGTCTGGCGGCAAAAGGCATGGATTTTTGCCGCGCCGAGCGGTACGGGCAAAACCACGCAGTACCGCCTTTGGAAGCTGCTTTTCGGCGACGAAATTCAGATGCTTTGCGGCGACAAACCCGTGATTGAAATTGAGCACGGCGGCACAACCGTTTTTCCGTCACCGTGGAGAGGAAAGGAAAACATGGGAAACCGCATAACGGCGCCCCTTGGCGGAATTATTATTCTGGAGCAGGAAAAGGAAAACAGCATACGGCGGCTTTTGCCGCGTGAAGCCGCCGGCAGGATTTATCTTCAGTTTATGTTTTCAAGAAAGACAAAAGAGCAGCTTTTGGCTGTGTGCTCACTTGAGCACCGGATTTTGAGCACGATTCCGGTATGGCTGCTTAAAAACCGCGGCGACGAAGCTTCGGCAATGCTTTGCCGTGAAACAATTGAAAAGGAGCTGTACGCAGATGAAATATAACATTCTCGGCGGAGTGGCGCTTGCCTCCGTATGCGATGAAAATATGCTTGTTGCAACGCAAAAAGCAACGGAAAAAGTGCCCGCGATAAAAAAAGTAAATGAAACGGGCGCATTTGTATGGCGCATGTTGGAACAGGGAAAAAGCCTTGAGGAAATGGCCGCCGAAGCCACGGTAAAATATGAAATTCCGCCGGAGGAAAGCAGGGCGGGCATACTTGATTTTATAAAAGAGCTGAAAAGCATGGGGTATATTGCACAATAGCGGCAAAGGCGGCGAAAGACAAGTCATTTTGCACGGTAAAGGCATAAAAGACCGCGCGGACGGGAATTTTTTCTGAATTTACTCCATATATTTAAAGGATATGGGGGTGATTGTATGAAAAATGTTGCGGTTATGGGTGCGGGCAATGTTGGAATTTATGCGGCAAAGGCGGTGCTTGAGTCAAAGGATATGCGCCTTTGCGGATTTATCAGGCGAAAGGAGGACGCCGTAGAGGGCTTTTGCAACGTGCCGGTTGCATCGGCGGCGGAGCGCCTGCCGGTGCGCCCGGACGGAGTGATAATCTGTGTGCCTTCACGAAGAACGGAAGCGGCCGCAAAATATCTTCTTTCGCTTGGAATAAACACGGTGGACGCCTGCGACCTTCATGAGGAGCTGCCGCGGATACGGCGCGAGCTGCACGAAGCGGCGCTGCGCGGCGGTGCGGCGGCGGTTACGGGCGCGGGGTGGGACCCGGGCTTGGATTCGAGCATAAGGGCGCTTTTGGCCTTTGCGCTGCCCTGCGGAGTTACCCACACGCAGTTCGGCCCGGGAATAAGTATGGGGCACAGCGCCGCCGTTAAGGCACTTGAGGGAGTTGCCGACGCCGTTTCCGTAACCATTCCCGCGGGCGGAAACAGCCACAGGCGGCGCGTGTACGCCGCGCTTATACCAAAAGCAGACCCAAAGGCGGTTGAGCACGCAATTTTGCATGACGGATATTTTGAGCACGACAGCACGGAAGTAATTTTTACCGACGACCTTTCTCCATATAAAAGCCATGCTCACGGAGTGAAAATCGTGCGGGAAGGCTATGCCCTGGGCGAGGGCGGGCAAAGGCTTGCCTTTGAAATGAGCATAAATAACCCCGCGGTTACGGCGCAGATTATGACTGCGGCGCTGCGCGCGGGCTTTGCCCGCAGACCGGGGTGCTATCTTCTGCCGGAATTTTCACCGGCGGAGCTTTTCGGCAAAGAACCCGGCGGCGTGCTTTAGCAGCCACCTTTCGCAAAAAAATTTAAGTACGGGCGCGGCGGAAAACAAAAAAAGCTCCGCCTGAATTTAAAAAAGGCGGAGCCTTTGCGCCGAAGCACAAAAAAGAAAAGGAAGAAGTTAAAAACGTATTTTTTAAAGCCGGTCTGCCGAAAAAAACGGGTTTTCCGGCAGACCGAAAAAAAGGAATGGAACCTGCGTTTTACTGCGGGCTGTTTTTGTTCTTACGAAAGGCGGCTTCCTGCGCGCAAAGACCGCGAACAAGCTCGTCAACGGAAATTCCGAAATAGTCGGACATAAGCACCACCACATTCAAATCCGGCTGGCAGACGCCGCGCTCGTATTTGCTGACGGAGGTCTGGGATATGTTAAGCGCTTCCGCAAGCTGGAATTGTGTTATGCGCTTTTGCTTGCGCAGGCGTTTCAGCATACTGTTCAAAAATATCACCTCTTGATATGTGACAGCGCGGCGATGCCGCGGCTGTTAAATTTTTATGTTCCTTAATATTAGTGTCGCTTTTTGCAGAAAGTATTGCAGCTTTTTAAAAATTCTTTTTTGAGCCGGGCATAAATAAAAAAGCTTCGTTTAAGCCGTGAAAAATTTAATTTTATGCGTAATAAAGGATTTTTTTCGTGACTGGGAACTTTTTTTATGAATTATATTGCAAAACACAGGCTTATTCTGTTATAATAGTCGCGTACGACACATTGTGAAAGGGGATTATTTGCTTTGAAACAGTACACAGCAGAAAATATCAGAAACATTGCCCTTGCGGGTCACGGTTCTGATGGTAAAACTTCTCTGGCGGAGGCAATGCTTTATATTGCCGGCGCCACCGACCGCCTTGGCACCATTGCCGACGGCAATACCGTTTGCGACTTTGACCCGGAAGAAATCAAACGTAAAATTTCAGTTTCCTCCGCCGTTGCCCCGTTTGAACATGACGGAGTTAAGGTCAACGTAATCGACACTCCCGGACTGTTTGACTTTGCCGGCGGATTCCATGAAGGAGTACGCGCAGCAGACGCAGTAATCATTACTCTTTCCGCAAAATCCGGCGTACTTGTAGGTACAGAAAAAGCCTGGAAGCTTGCAAACAAGATGAAAAAAGCAAAAGCTTTCTTCATTTCCAAAATGGATCAGGAAAACGCCGATTTCTATAAAGCGTTTGAAAGCCTTAAAAACAAATTCGGCGACTGCGTTTGCCCCGTAACCGTTCCGGTGGGCGACGTTTATGTAAATATGATTACCGAAAAGGCGTTCAAATTTGACGCAAAGGGCAAAGCAAGCGAGGCTGCAATGCCTTCCGATGACCGTCTTGAAGAAATTCGTATGGCAATGAACGAAGCCATTGCGAACACCGATGACGAGCTTATGGAAAAATTCTTTGCGGACGAGCCTTTTACCGAAGAAGAAAGAATAAAAGGTCTTAAAGCGGGACTTAAGGACGGAACCATTGCCCCCGTTTATTGCGGCGACGCCATTACTCTTAAAGGCGTAGAGCTTTTTATGACTTCTCTTAAAAAAGTATTCCCCTCTGCAGCGGAAGCTGCTTCGGAAGTTGCCACCGACGCGGACGGCAAGGAAGTTCTTGTCAAGTGCGAAGCGGACGCGCCGCTTGCCGCATATGTATTCAAAACCGTTGCCGACCCGTTTGTAGGCAAGCTTTCCTTCGTAAAGGTTATCGCAGGCACCATTGCCACCGCCGCAACCCCCGTTGATTCCAGAACTGGAAGCCAGGAGCGCCTTGGCAAGCTTGTTCTTATGCACGGCAAGGTTCAGGAGCCTGTTGACTCCATTACCGCGGGCGACATAGGCGCCATCACCAAGCTTGCGGAAGCCGCCACCGGCGACACCCTTTGCGACCCCAAACGCGTTGTTTCCTTCAAAAAGACAGAGTTCCCGGCTCCGTGCTTCAGAATGGCTACATATACCAAAGGCAAGGGCGACGACAGCAAGACCGCTTCCTCCATTGCCCGTCTTATGGAAGAGGACGCAACCCTTAATTTTGAGATGAACCCCGAAACCAAACAGCAGATACTCTCCGGTCTGGGCGAGCAGCACCTTGATGTTGTTATCAGCAAGCTGAAATCCAAATTCGGCGTTGACCTTGGTCTTGAAAAGCCGCGCGTAGCATACCGCGAAACCATCCGCAAGAAGGTAAAAGTTCAGGGCAAGCACAAGAAACAGTCCGGCGGCCACGGCCAGTACGGCGACGTATGGATTGAGTTTGAGCCCACCGACAGCGAGGAAATGGTATTTGAAGAGGCCGTATTCGGCGGTTCTGTTCCGAGAAACTTCTTCCCGGCAGTTGAAAAGGGTCTGCGCGAAGCCTGCAAGACCGGTATGCTTGCCGGTTACCCCATGGTAGGCGTTCTTGCAAGACTTGTGGACGGTTCCTATCACCCCGTTGACTCCAACGATATGTCCTTCCAGATGGCCGCAAGACTTGCCTATAAGGCAGGTATTGTTCAGGCAAACCCCGTTCTTCTTGAGCCGATAGGCACCCTTAAGGTTCTTGTTCCCGACGGCAACACCGGCGACGTTCTCGGCGAAGTGAACAAACGCCGCGGCCGCGTTCTCGGTATGTCCCCGTCGGAAGAGGAAGAGGGATATTCCGTTGTCGAAGCAGAGGTTCCTATGAGCGAAATGGCCGACTTTACCACGGTTATGCGCTCCATGACCCAGGGCAGAGGCTCTTTCAGCCTTGAGTTTGCCCGTTATGAAGAGCTTCCCAAGATGCTTGAGCCCGCTGTTATTGAAGAAGCAAAACAGTGGATGACCGAGGAAAAAGAATAATACCCTTTCCGAATAGAATAAAAAGCCCCGTAATATATTTTACGGGGCTTTTATTTTTTATCCGGAGGTATTCATATGATGACGGCAACTTTTAAAACGACGAAGGCGCGTGCGCTTGGAATTATCTGCGTTGTGCTTGCGGTGATAATCGCGGTTATTTTATTTGTTTTCGGCGGAAAGGAACAGCCGCCCGCGCAAGAGGCGGTTTCGCGGCGCGTGACGGACAATAAAAGCAGGGTGGAGTTTATATCTTCTTTTGGCTGGAAGCCGGAGGAGGAGCCTTCCTCCGTGGGAGAGGTGCTTATTCCCCAGGAGTTCGACGACGTTTTAACGCAGTATAACGAATTGCAAAAGGCGGCGGGAATGGATTTGACACCGTATCTCGGAAAGACGGTGAAAAAATACAGCTATGCCATAAGCGACTACCCCGGAGGGGGCGAAGCCTTTGCCACAATATACGTCTATGACGGAACGGTTATTGCCGCGGACGTTTCTTCTCATACGGGAGGGGGTCAAAGCAGCATTGACGTAAAGTAAAAAGCGGGATATAATTGAAAAAGAATTTAAGCGGAGGTCTGAAATATGGAATACAGAGAGATTGCGGCGGGTGACATTTCCGAGCTTGTAAAAATATTTACGGAAACCTTCAATTCCGAACCGTGGTTTGAAAAATGGACGGAAAAAACCGCGGAAAAGCGCCTTTCGCATTGCCTTAACAACGAAAGCTGCGTGGGAATTGTTTCGGCGGAGGGCGAAGAAATAACAGGAATGTTAATCGGCGAAGAGGAGCAGTATTACGACGGGGTCGTTTGCGTAATCAAGGAATTTTGCGTGAAAAACGCTTTGCGCGGCAGGGGAATCGGTTCTTCGCTTATAAATGAATTTGAAAAGCGTGAAATTGCCCGCGGGGTACGAAGCATAACCTTTTACACTACCGAAGAGGACGAGGGCTTTTACGCAAAAAACGGCTATTCAAAAAGCGACGGAATGATTTTTATGGGGAAAGAGCTTTGACAGACGCAATACGGAATAAAAAATGCCCCGCACGGCTGTGCGGGGCGTTTTTATACGCTTATGGGCGTTAATTATTCGCCTTTGTTTTCGCTGTTTTCCGGCTTTTCGGGAACGGGTGCTTCGGTTGGCAAAACGCCGTTTTTCTTTGCAAGCCTTTCGGCTTTTCTGCGTTCTTTTTCGGCCTTCTTGCGGGCAACCTTTGCCTTATGGCGCGGGCTGTTTTTAAGGCAAGCCATAACTATAAGCACGATAATGAGTGCGATGACCGCAATGACGGCAAAATAGGGTATATTCGCCACAAACCATACGAAGAAATCCACAAGTCCTGTTCCGACGGAATAGAGGCTGTCGGAAAATCCGCTTTGAATCCGCGCGAGCACGCCCTCCTCCTCCGGAGAAGAGACCCGCTGAACCTCATCTACCGAAATTTCAACGGTGCTGTAATCCACAAGGTTATCATAGGTGCGAAGCTGGCTTTTATAGCTTTCAAGCTGATAGCGCACGTCGGAAAGGCGCTGTTCCAGCATAATGATGGTATCAACGCTTTCTGCCTGGGCAAGAAGCTCCAAAAGACGGTCATATTCGGTTTGAAGCGAAGCAATGCGCGCTTCGGTATCCACATAATTAAGCGTGACGTCTTTTTGGTCCTCATAGCTGTAGGTTACGTTGCCGATTCCGTCAACGGCGCTTAAAAATGCGTCAAGCTTTGCGGAGGGAATACGGCAGGTAAAGGAAGCGCTGCGGCTGCGGCTGTAATTGTAGCTGTTGCCGTTTACGGCGGAGCTTTCTATATATCCGCCCGCTTCGGCAACCTTTTGCTGAAGGACGGCAACAAAGCTTTCAAACTCAAGGGTTTCCATTGTAAGGGAAACATTGCGGATAAGCTTGCGGCCGCTGGCAGAGGTGTTTTCTTTTATTTCGGCAGAACCTTCGCTGTCGGAATAGCTGTAATCCATAAATGAATCCGATTCTGCCGTTTCACCGGAAGCGTAGCTGTAATCCATGCTTTCATTTTTATAAAAGCCGTTTGTAGGGGCGCTGCTGCAGCCGGCAAAGGAAAGAGCGATTACAAGTGCTAAAAGTATTGCGAGTGTCTTTTTCATTTTATGTCCTCCTTTTTTGTCGAAAGGTTTAGGGCTGCTTAAATGAGGTTCGCATATATAGTGCGGATTTTGTGATGATTTGTTGCACAAAATCACAGGTCGGGATAAATTTTCGGTTCGGGACCGTCATATTCGGAATAGGGAGGGGTATCCTCGGGCTTGCGGATTACGGTAAGATCCTCTTCGGGGGGAAGCTCCGGCTCGTCGTCGGAGCTTTCGTCTGCGGCACGAAGCTCATAATACTCATTTATAAGCTTATCATCGCTTTTACGTTTGCCGGTGTAAACGAAAAAGAGGATATAGAGCACGGTTATAACCAGGGCACTGCCGCTTATATATGCGCCGTATTTAAGACCGGGAGTATGATAAACAAAGGTGATTTCGTTTGCGCCCTGTTCCGCATAGACCGCCATAAAGCCGGTGTCAACCCGCTCTATGGCGGTTTCAACGCCGTTTACATATGCAGTCCAGCCCTCGTCATAGGGTACGGAGAAGAAAACAAGATTGTTTTTGTTAAGATAAATTTTTGCGTTGAAACCGTGGGCGTCACAGTCGAACTCAAAGGCTGAACTGCGGCTGCGAAGCGCCGCCTGCTTTTGAAAATTATCATAGCTCATATAGTGGTCGGGCCCGCCGGGAAGATGCTCGATGTCGCCGCTGTACTGAAGAATCTGGCTGTTTGTAAGCACAAGGGCAGAGGTAAGAACCTTGTCGCGCTGGGTGTTGGGAACGGCTTCATACTCCTCTTCGGTAATATAATAATCAAAGGTAAAGCCCATAGGAATATAGTTTACATTCTTGAATATATAGTAGCCGTTTTCCTCCTTATAAAATTCAAATCCCTGGCAAAGCACGGAATCCGGGTTTACCTCGTTTTTTTGCGCATACATATATTTTACCGAAAGAAGCGAACGCAGGGCATAATAGCTGTATTCCGGCTTGCTTGAAACATCGCGCTTGACGTCCACTTCGGGGTAAAATTCCATTACGGAAGCGGGTACAATGCTGTGGAAGCAGCGGATTGACGGAATGTTCCAGTAAAGGCCGAGGTTTTCAAAGCACTCATAGAAATCCGCGCGGACAAAGGTCTGGCCGGCTTCTTCGGGAAGCTTCATTTCTTCCGAAAGACCGACGGCCTCGTCGATAATTTCTTCATGGTCGCCGGCAAAGCTGTAACCGAAATTGATGAAGGCAAAGCCATAGGCCGCGCAGACAAGGGCGGTGGTAAAAACAAGAATATTTTTATAGTGCTTTTTCTTGCGCAGGAACCAAAGCGCCGTGGCAAGCAACAGCGAAGCCACGGCAAACGCCGCGGTAAGCAGGAACCAAAGTCCGTTGTAAAGCAGACCGAAGGTCCAGCCGGAATCGCTGTAATAAACGGGAGTGAGAGTAAGAATGAGTATAAGCCCGACGGTAACCGCATAGCAGGGAATAAGACCCTTTTTGTAATCCACAACGGGATGTATAAGCTGTTCGTTTTCTTCGTCCGGGTCAAAGCGCGAAGCTTCAAGCGCCTTGACCGTGGCAAGAACGAGAATAAGCTCGAACATATAGAACCAGCGGGCGTAATAGGAATTGTTAAAGAGGATAAACACCGCGTTAAGCGCAGGAACAAGCGCACAGACGGTGCAGGCAATTATCATTTTCTTAAGCCAGTCGTGCTTTACGCAGCGCACCCAGGCAATGGCGCCGGTCATTCCGAAAAGCGGAAGCCAGCCCGCCATTGAGGCCCACTGGGCGCCCTGACCGGTAAACATATTCTGCTTTGCGGGCATATCCGGCGGGAAGAAAAAGCTTGCGATAATTGCGGGCACGCGCTGTTCGCTGTAATAAAGCCAAAGTGACCAGCCGTTGACAAAATTGTCGCCGCCCACGCGCGGATTGCCCATAATTGCAAGGACGGAGGGCAGAACGGCCACCATTGCAACGCAAAGACCAAGCACTGATTCAATTCCGACGAATATGAATTTTTTGAATTTGTGCTCGATGTTTTTATCGGTGATTCTTATGAAGAAATAGAGAATAACAAAGAAAACCTCGCCGATGAAAAACCAATAGTTCACCATGGCGTTTATTGCAACGGCAAAGATGAACAAACCGTGCTTATCTTCGGTGATAAGCTGTTCCAAAGCAATAAGCAAAAGCGGGAAAAACGCCACAACGTCAAGAAAATGGTTAAAGAAAAGGTTATATATGCAATAGCCGGAAAAGGCATAGAGAAGGCCGCCCACAACGGCAAAGCGCTTATCTTTTACAAAGCGGGCAACGTAAAAATATGCGGTTACGGCGGCGGTGCAGAATTTAAGCACAAAAAGCGGCGCCATAAGATAAGGCACGGCAGAGGTGCTGAACGGCAGCGTTATAAGAAAGAACGGGCTGAAAAGCAGATAGAAGGAATATGAACCGATGAAGTTCGCTCCCAAATCCGTGCCCCAGTCCCAACCGATTTGGCCGCTTTTAACAAGCTCGTGGGCGTGCATATAAAAGCATATCTGCTGGCAGTTATAGTCGCCGTAATAGGTGAAAATTCCGCCGTTGCGGTACACTATAAACCCGATTGAGATTATTGCGCAGACCGCCGCAAGCAGCAAAGTCCACCAGTGAAGATTTTTCGTTGTTTTATTTATTCCCGTCATGTATTTTCCTCGGTTAAAATTATATTTTATCGGCCGCCGGCGGTAAAGACGTCGGCGTCAAACAAAAATTGACTTTATATATGTAGATATTATAGAATATTACGCGTTTTTTTTAAAGGGTTTTAGCGAAAAAAATTGCCCGAAGCGGCACGGCAGCGAAAAATAGGTCTGTTCTTTTTCAAAGAAAAGGCGTATAATAATTTTGCGCTTGCCGCTTGGTGGGCGCCGCCCGGGCTATTTTTTATTAAGGAACGCGCGTTCCGTAAATATAGTGCGGAAAAACGCCGATTTTATTGCAAAGGATGATAAAAATGCAGCAAAGCAGATTTTATGCCTATCTTTCAAGGATGAAGCATATATTCCGCTGGTCGCTTATGAAGAACAGCCAACAGGAATCCCTTTCGGTGCATACGCTTGATACCGCGGTGATTGCCCACTGCCTTGGGCTTTTAAGAAACCGCCGTTTCGGCGGAAGCTGCGACGTAAGCCGCCTTGTTCTTTTGGCAATGTATCACGATTGCAGCGAAATTCTGACAGGAGATATGCCCACGCCCATTAAATATTATAATCCGGAAATCAAGGCGGCATACAAAGAGGTGGAGGCGGTTGCCAACGAAAAGCTTGTTTCAATGCTGCCGGAGGATCTTCGCGGGGATTACCGCCCGTTTTTTTGCCACGAGGGGGAAGACCCGGAGCTTTTGCGCCTGCTTAAAGCGGCGGACAAGCTTTCTGCGCTTGTAAAATGCATTGAGGAAGAAAACGCAGGCAACCGGGAATTTGTAAAGGCAAAGCAAAGCACGCTTAAAGCAATAGAAGAAATGCGCCTGCCGGAGGCAGACGCATTCATAAAAGAATTTTTGCCGAGCTATGGTCTTACGGTGGACGAACTGAATTAACGCACCATATCGGAAATTCCGCTTACTATATTTTCCACAGCGTGGATGGTTTTTGCCGCTCCGCGTTTCATTTTGCGGGCGCTGCGGCGCTTGCCGGACATCATATAAACCGCCGTTCCTATGGCTGCGGCGGCCGCCGCGCCGGTAACGGCGACAGAAACGCCTTTATTCATAAAAAATCCCTCCGTTTTCTTTTATTTTTCATTTTTATTTTTCCACGGAGAGAAAAAACGATACGCTGAATATATTTCCGAAAAAATTTCGTAAAATTTTGATTTTGTAAAAAGGAGGGACCTGTCTTATGGAAAAGAGACCGGCGCGCGTTGCCGCAATTCACGACCTTTCGGGATTCGGGCGGTGCTCAATTTCCGTAATTCTTCCCGTGCTTTCCGCAATGGGGGTGCAGGTGTGCCCCGTTCCCACGGCGGTGCTTTCAAGCCACACCGGCGGTTTGGGCGACCCGGTAATCCGCGACCTTACGGACTATATTGAGCCCGCTTTGCGGCATTACCAAAGCCTTGGAGTGGAATTTGAGGCGGTTTATACCGGCTTTTTGGGAAGCGGGGAGCAGGTGGACTGCTGCCTTGAATTTTTTAAGGCATACCCCAAAGCGCTTAAAATAGTCGACCCGGTTATGGGCGACAACGGAAGACCTTACCGCACCTGCACGCCGGAACTGCGGCGCAGAATGAGCGAGCTTGCCGCGGCGGCGGACATAATTACGCCGAACATCACCGAAGCGGCAATGCTGCTTGAAGAAAGCTATCCCGCGGCGCCGCTTACCCGCAGCGAAGCGAAAAGCATGCTTTTGCGCCTTTCGCATATGGGACCGAAAAGGGTGGTAATAACCGGCGCGGAGCTTGCGCAGGGGGGTCTTGCCTCTTTGGGCTATGACGGAGAAAACGGTTCGTTCTGGTATGTTCCCTGCGAATATATTCCGGTGCACTACCCCGGCTGCGGGGACATTTACGCTTCGGTGCTTTTGGGTGCGGAGCTTTCCGGCGCAAGCCTTCCCATTGCGATGGCGCGCGCCGCCGCCTTTACGGAGCTTTGCGTAAAGACCACATACAGCTATGGCAGCGACCCGCGCTATGGCGTTATGCTTGAAAGCGTGCTCGGAAGCCTGCTTAAAAACGAAGTTACGGGCGCTTTTCGCGCCCTTTGAGCACGATAGGGCAAAATTAAGTTAATAAACGCCGCGTTTCTTGGAAAAATATTCGGGAAAGGCGGCGTTTTTATATATGAATATAAGCTTGAGCACGGAAAAGAACCGTGAGATTTTTGACGGAATACTTTGCAAAAACAGGAATTTTGACATACTGAAAAGAGAAATTGTTTTTGCCGGAAGGCCGGCGCTTCTTTATATGATAGACGGCTTTGTGAAAGAGGATTTGCTTGAAAAAATTCTTGAATCCTTCTATAAGCTAAAGCCGGAGGACGTGACAACGGAGGAAGCCTTTAAGCGCGCTCATATTCCTTACAGCAGCCTGAGCACCGAAAAAGCGGTGGATACCGTAATCACGGGCATTTTAAGCGGAAAAACCGCGCTTATGGTGGAGGGGTTTGAAAACGCCTTTATCATGGAGCTTCGCTCCTATCCGCAAAGGGACACGGCGGAGCCTGACCGCGACAAGGTAATGCGGGGTTCAAGGGACGGCTTTACCGAAACGCTTACCCTCAACGCGGCGCTTGTGCGGCGAAGAATCCGCCACAGAAATTTAAGCGTGGAATACCACTCCGTAGGCAAAATTTCAAAAACGGACGTTGCCGTTTGCTATCTTGCGGACAGGGTTGACAAAAATATTCTTGAAAAGGTGCGCAAAAGAATAGACGGCGCCGACATTGACGCCATGACCATGTGCCAGGAGGATATGGCAAATATAATTGACGGCAAAATGCGGTGGAATCCTTTTCCGAAATATAAATTTTCGGAACGGCCCGATGTGGCCGCGGCGCAGATTATGGAGGGCGACATAATCATTCTTATTGACAATACGCCAACGGCAATGATTCTTCCGGCAACGATTTTTGACATTGCCGAGGACGCCAACGACTATTATTTTCCTCCGCTTACCGGGGCGTATTTGAGAATAACGCGGCTTTTGACAATGTTTGTAACCCTTTTTGTGACGCCCCTTTGGCTTTTGGCGCTGCATTATCCGGAATCGGTTCCCGAAATGTTCCGCTTTGTGCTGATTGACGAAAAGCCGAATGTGCCGGTCGTTCTTCAGCTTTTAATGCTGGAATTCATTATTGACGGGCTTAAGCTTTCTTCGCTTAACACTCCGAATATGCTCTCTTCCGCATTTTCAATAATCGCGGGCATAATAGTAAGCGATTTTGCGGTGCAGTCAGGTTGGTTCTGTGCTCAAACGCTGCTTTATATGGCGTTTGTCGCCATGGCAAACTACAGCCAGCCGGGTTACGAGCTTGGCTATGCCATTAAATTTATGCGTATGCTTTTGCTTGTTTTGGTGGAGCTTTTCGGAATATGGGGGCTTATTGCCGGAACGGCCTTTACCGTGTGGCTTATTCTTTCCACGGAAATTGAAGGAAAAAAGGGCTATTTCTGGCCGGTTGTACCCTTTTCCTTCAAGGGAATGGGGCGGCTTCTTTTCCGTCTTAAATAATTATTAAGCTAAATTATGTTGAAATATTTCCGAAAATAAGGTATTATATTTTTGTCTTACGGCGCAATAAACGCGCAGGAAAAACGCACCTATATTATAACTAATTTTAAACAGGACGGACAAAACACATGGTATTTGCAAATCTGGTTTTTCTCTATGTTTTTCTGCCGCTGAACATTATTCTGTACTTCTGCACGAAAAACAGAGCGTTCCGCAACGCGGTGCTTATTATATTTTCCCTTGCATTTTACGCATGGGGAGAGCCTATCTGGGTAACGCTGCTTATTTTCAGCGCAACCATCGACTATTTTCACGGGCTTATCATTGAAAAAAACAGAGGGAAAATCGGCGCGAAGCTTGCCCTTATTTCTTCCCTTGTGCTGAATTTGGGGCTTTTGGGCATATTTAAATACAGCGGATTTTTTGTGGAAAATATAAATCTGCTTTTTGGAACGGCGTTCCCGGTGCCGGCGTTTTCGCTGCCCATAGGCATAAGCTTTTACACCTTCCAGACATTAAGCTATACCATTGACGTTTACAGAGGTAACGTAAAAGCTCAACACAGCTATATGAAGTTCTTTATGTATGTTTCTCTTTACAGCCAGCTTGTGGCGGGCCCCATAGTCCGCTATGCCGATGTTGCGGCGGAGGTTGACAACCGCCGGGAAACGCTTTCGGATATTTATTCGGGCACGGCGCGCTTTCTTGTGGGTCTTACCAAAAAGGTGTTTATTGCCAACGTGGCGGGCAAGTTTGCCGAAGATTATCTTTCGGGCGATTTGCTGAAAGCCACCACCGCCGGGGTGTGGTTCGGCGTGATTATGTTTGCAATTCAGATTTATTACGATTTTTCAGGCTATTCCGATATGGCAATAGGACTTGGAAGAATTTTTGGTTTTCATTTTCTCGAAAACTTCAACTACCCCTATATTTCCCGCTCCGTCACGGAATTTTGGCGGAGGTGGCATATGTCGCTGGGTCAGTTCTTCCGGGACTATGTTTATATTCCCATGGGCGGCAACCGCCGCCACCAGATGCTGAACCTTTTTGTCGTGTGGTTCCTTACGGGCTTTTGGCACGGCGCTTCCTGGAACTTTATTCTGTGGGGACTTTGGTTCGGGGTGCTTATCGTCATCGAAAAGCTGTTTATGCTTAAGGTGCTTAAAAAAGCGCCGGTGCTTTCAAACATTTATCTGCTGTTTGTTGTGCTTATCGGCTGGGTTATGTTCTATTTCACCGACCTTAATTCCGTCAAAAACTGCCTTGCGGTTATGTTCGGTCTTGCGGGAGCGGGCTTTGGCGACCTTTCGCTTGGAATTGTGGTACAGAACAACATTTTCTGGATTATTCTTGCGGCGGCTTTCTGTCTGCCCATTGTGCCGACCGTCAAAAAATTTATTGAAGAACGCCCGGCGCTTACAAAAATTTCGCAGTATATTCAGATTCCCGCGAATGCGGTTATGCTTCTTGTGAACACGGCTTTGCTTGTGGGTTCAAGCTATAACCCGTTCCTCTATTACAGATTCTGAAGGAGGCGAAAGAATGTATCAGGCAAAGCATTATGCAGAAAATGAACAAAACGGCGGAAGCAAAGCCGCAATGATTTTAAGCGTCGCGGTAACTTTGGCGATTATTTTCATATTGGGAATTTTGGCGTGGGCGCTTCCGCAGCGCACATATTCCGAATATGAGCGGCGCGACCTTACGCAGATGCCGGAATTTTCGGTGGAAAGCTTCTTTAAGGGAGAATATACCGCCCAGATAGAGCTTTCATATGCGGACACCTTCGCCTTCCGCGACCAGTTTGTGCGGGCAAAATCTCTTATAGAGGACTGCCGCGGAATACATTCGGAGGGCACCATTCACGGAAAGGTTCCCGTCGGGGACGGCGAAGAGGAAAGAGCGCCTTCGGAAGATACCGAAACAAAGCCGGATAACAACACTTCCACGCCGGAAAACCCGGATATAAGCCAGAACAGCCAAAGCGAAAGCCAAAGCGAGGCTTCTTCTTCCGAACAGCAGGAGCTTGAGGAGCCGGACGACGGCGCCATAGGCGAAACCATTGACGGAATTTTCGTATATAAGGGCATGGGCTTTGAGCTTTTCGGCGGAAGCAAAAAGGCTTCGGCATATTATGCCTCTGTAATCAACAAATACCGCGCGGCGCTTCCGGACTCCGTCAGGGTTTATAACATGGTTGTGCCGAAGCACGCGGAATTTGCCCTTCCGAAGAAATACAGCAGCCTTTCAAATTCCGAAAAGGACGCCATTGACGATATTTATTCCCAGCTTGATGACGGCGTTATCGCCGTTGACGCTTACAGCGTGCTTAAAGAACACAGCAAGGAATATATCTATTTCAACACCGACCACCACTGGACCGGTCTTGGCGCATATTATGCCTATACCGCCTTTACAGAGGCGGCGGGGCTTGAGCATTATGAATATTCCGACTATACCAAGCACACCATTGAAGGATTTTTGGGCACTCTTTATTCCGACACCATGGACAACACCATGTACAACAACCCCGACAGCGTTGAATGGTGCGAGTTCCCTGTGGAAAATGAAACCTGGCAATACCCGAAAAAAGACCTTGAAAACTATTATAAGACCACGGTAATGGCCTCTTACGCCAAGGGAACTTACAGCTACGGGGTGTTCCTGGGCGGAGATTACCCGCTTACCATTGTGAAAACAAGCGGAGTTGACAACGGAAGAAAATGCCTTATCATCAAGGAATCCTACGGCAACGCCCTTTCCACATATATTGCTTCCGCCTTTGACGAAACCTATATTGTGGACGAAAGATATTACGACGGCAACATTGTCGACCTGGTCAACGAACGCGGAATTACCGATGTGCTTATCGTAAACAACATTTCCGCGTCGAACACAAACTTCCACATTGCGAACATTGAAGCGCTTCTTACCCAGAAGTATTCCGGAAGCATTGCTTACCCGTATTGAGGTGCAAAATGAGCAGAAATGACGCAATTAAAGAAAAATCCGTCATAAAAACCGAAATAACCGCTGTCACGAACGAGGGCAGCGGTGTTTCGCGTTATAACGGGGCGGTGGTTTTTACCCCTTTTACCGCGCCGGGGGACTTGGCGGAAGTACGAGTGGAAAAGGTGGGCAAAAGCTGCGTTTACGGAAGGCTGGAGCGGGTGCTTGAGCCTTCCGCAGACCGCGCCGACCCGGTTTGCCCGGTTTTCGGCGAATGCGGCGGCTGCGCCCTGCGCCATATTGACTATGCGGCGGAAACAAAAATCAAAACCGGCTGGGTAAAAGACCACATAAGCCGCATAGGCGGATTTGATTTGGAACCGCTGCCGGCAATTCCCTCGCCGAAAAGCGACCGTTACCGCAACAAGGCGATTTATCAGGCGGGGCGGGACAAAAACGGCAGAATTATTTTCGGATTTTACCGCCGCAAAAGCCACGAGATTATAAACTGCGAAAACTGCCTTTTGCAGCCGGAGGAGTTTGCAGAGATTCTTAAGGTGATAAAATTCTTTGCGGAGCAGACCGGTCTTTCCGTATATGACGAAAAGGAACACCGGGGGCTTTTGCGGGCGGTGTATATCAGAAAAGGCGAAGTCAGCGGCGAAACCGGAATTTGTATTGTGGTCAACGGAAAACGCCTTCCAAAGGCGGAACTGCTTGTTTCTGCGTTGAGCACGCGTTTTCCCGACGTTGTGAGCATCGTGCTCAACATAAACGAAGAGCGCACGAACGTGGTGCTTGGGAAAAAATTTGTCACTCTTTTCGGCAAGGACGGAATTTCAGACACGCTTTGCGGAGTAACGGTTGATATTTCTCCGGCAGCGTTTTATCAGGTGAATCACGGCGCGGCGGAGCTGCTTTACCGCAAGGCGGCAAAGCTTGCCGCCCTTACCGGAGAGGAAACCCTGCTTGACCTTTACTGCGGAGCGGGCACCATCGGGCTTTCCATGGCGGCGGGGGCAAAGCGCCTTATCGGGGTGGAAATTGTGCCCCAGGCGGTGGAAAACGCCCGCAGAAACGCAGAGCGCATGGGCGTTACCAATGCGGAATTTATCTGCGGCGACGCGGCAGAGGCGTCGCAGACCCTGCAAAAGCGCGGTCTTTTGCCGGACGTGGTGGTGCTTGACCCGCCGAGAAAGGGCTGCGACCTTGCCACGCTGGAGGCGGTTGCCGCAATGCGCCCAAAGCGCATTGTTATGGTTTCGTGCGACACGGCGACCATGGCGCGTGATTTCAGGACTTTGGCAGAGCTTGGCTATGTTCCCAAAGCGGCGCAGCCGGTGGATATGTTTCCGAGGACGGCGAACGTGGAATGTGCCGCGGTGCTGGAGCGAGAATAAGTGATTTTACCGCCAAGGCGGCATTCGTATTAAAAAAGGAGGAAAAAGACAATGGCGGTTCTTTTGACAGGCGGAGCGGGGTACATCGGTTCCCATACGGCGGTGGAGCTTTGCGACGCGGGGTATGACGTGGTTATAGCCGACAATTTTTCAAACAGCAGCCCTGTTGCGGTGAGCCGTGTGGAAAGCATTACGGGTAAAAAAATCCGGCTTTACACGGTTGACGTTTGCGACAAGCCGGCCATGGCAAGGGTCTTTGCGGAAAACAAAATTGATTCCGTAGTGCATTTTGCCGGGCTTAAGGCCGTGGGCGAGTCAGTCCGCGTGCCGCTGGCATATTACCGCAACAACATAGACAGCACCCTTACCCTGCTTGAGCTTATGGATGTTTACGGGGTTAAAAGGCTGATTTTCAGTTCCTCCGCCACGGTTTACGGCGCGAGGGCTTCGCTGCCTTACCGCGAGGATATGGAAACCGGCCCCTGCACAAATCCTTACGGTTGGACAAAGCTTTTCATAGAACAGATTATCGGGGATTTTGCCGCAAGCCGGCCGGATTTTTCCGCGGTGCTGCTGCGGTATTTTAACCCCGTGGGCGCCCACGAAAGCGGGCTTATCGGCGAGGACCCGCGGGATATTCCCAACAACCTTATGCCCTATATTGCTAAAGTGGCGGCGGGAAAGCTGCCCTGCCTTAACGTGTTCGGAAACGACTATCCCACCCCGGACGGCACCGGTGTGCGGGACTATCTGCATGTTGTTGACCTTGCAAAAGGTCATGTTGCCGCCATTGACTATGCCGAAAAGCACAGGGGAACGGAAATTTTCAACCTTGGCACGGGGGAGGGTTACAGCGTTTTTGAAATGCTGCACGCCTTTGAGCGCGCCTGCGGCCGCGAGCTGCCCTATAAGGCAGCGCCGCGCCGCCCCGGCGACATTGCCGAATGTTACGCCGACGCGGAAAAGGCGCGCCGGGTGCTCGGCTGGAGCGCAAAGCTTGGCATTGACGACATGTGCAAAAGCAGCTGGAACTGGCAGAGCAAAAATCCGGACGGTTACGCAAATGATGAGGAATAAGCGGCTTTTGGCGCTGATTATAGCGCTGATTTTGGCTTTTATATGGGGCAATTCCATGCTTTCAAAAGAGATTTCCGGGGCCATAAGCGATTTTATTCAGTACAACATTTTCGGCTTTTCCGGCGGCGGAACGGGCGGAAGCATAAATTCCACCCCTATACGCAAGCTTGCGCATTTTGCGGAATTTGCCGCCCTTGGGACGGCGCTTGCGCTTATATTTTTTGACAGGGCAAAGCGTTATTTAAAGGCGTTTGCCATGGCGGCGGCCGCCGCCTGTCTTGACGAAACAATTCAGATTTTCTCAAACAGAGGAAACAGCATAAAGGACGTTTTGCTTGACTGCTGCGGAGCCGCGTTCGGAATATTTGCGGTGTGGCTTATTGCAAAGCTGAAGAAAAAGGAATAGGTAAGCTGCTCTTCTTCGGCGTAAAAAGTATGCAAAAGGGCTTTATTTTGCGCCATATACGGCGTTTGAGCACGGCTTTGAGCACCGTGATCAAGATTATGCCGAAAGCCGTGCTCAAAATAAAAGAGCCCTCTTTGGCGATTGCCAAGAGGGCTCTTTTTTTGTATGTATTTACTTACTGCGCAAGGTATTCTTCAAGGCAAAGCCCGGATTCGCTTATGAGCTTTGCCTGTTCTTTGCCAACATAGCGGAAATGCCACGGTTCATAGGCAAAACCGGTTACGCTTTCCTTATCCTTGGGATAGCGGAGAATAAAGCCGTATTCGGCGGCATGCTCAAGAAGCCAGGCTTCTCCGGAGCTTCCTTCAAATTCGCCGCTTGCGGTAAGAATATCTACCGCAAGACCGCTGTTGTGCTCGCTTGTGCCCGCGGCGGCGGTGGTTGCGCCGGCCTCGTAAAGCTGCTGCTGGCGGCTGTATGAGCGGTACGCGGTAACAATGCGAAGGTCTATTCCTTCCGCCTTTGCATCGGAAAGCATGGCGGAAAGATCGTCATAAATCCGCTCGTCAACGGTGTGGCCGTCGGCGTCAACTGCTTTTGCGGCTATGGAAAAATCAGCGGAAAGGGGGTGCTCTTTGTTCACCAAAAGCATGTACCATTCATCGCGGGGAATGGGGTTCGGCTCGGGGCTTTCTTCAGGAACGCTGCTTTCGGGTACGCTTTCGGACGACAGGGGCAGCGCCGGAGCGCTGCTTTCCGGCAGGGAGGAGCTTTCCGGCAGGGAGGAGCTTTCCGGCAGGGAGGAGCTTTCCGGCAGGGAGGAACTTTCTTCGCTCTGTTCGGATTCCGAAACGGCGCTGCCGCCGCCCTCGGAGCTGCCGAAGGGCAGCTTCGGCAGCCCGGAGTTACCGAAAAACACCCATGCCGCCGCGCCGAGCCCGACTATGAGTACCGCGCAGATAACGGCAACAATAATGTTGCGCTTTGTGTGTTTGGGCTTTCGGATTTTTATTGCTTTTGGCTCGTGATCTTCGGGATAAAGCCTTATATCACTTGACATTTTCGTAATTCTCCTTTTCATTTTGCCGCATTGGCGGCCGGCGGCAAAAAGCCGCAAAAAATCACACCTTAAATTATATAGAATTTCTGAATTTTGTCAACCGTGGCGAAAAGGGAAAAACGGCGCTTTTGCCCGAAATTAAACGGCAAAGCAAAAATAAAAATGATAAGGCGAAAGCCTTAAAATGCAAAAGGGCTATTGTATTTGCGGCGGCATTTATTATAATAAATACAGAAAGCTTCAGCTATGACTTTGAAATTTTGACGGAGGAATTCTGAGATGACGGAAGAAATGAAAATTGCGCAGGAAAAACGTATTCAGGCGGAAAAACGCGCGGCGGGCAAGCTTTACTGCCCGGGCGTTTTTCTTGAAGAGATGTTTTGGGCAAGGGATAAGTGCCTTGAGCTTGACAACATTCCCTATGCGGAATTTGACCGCAGGGTAAAGCTTATTCACGAGCTTTTCGGCTCTGTGGGCAAAAACGTTTTTGTGGAACGCGGATTTAAATGCGAACAGGGAAAGAATATTCACGTTGGCGACAATTTTTACTGCAATTTCAACTGCACAATTTATGATTCGTATACCGTAACAATAGGGAACAACGTGATGATAGGGCCGAACGTTACCATATGCACCGCAACGCACCCTGTGGAAAAGGCGCTTCGCCTTGACCCGAACCAAAGCGAATACGCAAAGCCCGTTACCATATGCGACAATGTATGGATAGGGGGAGGAGTATTCATCAATCCGGGCGTTACCATAGGCGAGGGCGCCGTTATTGCCAGCGGCGCCGTGGTAACAAAGGACGTGCCGGCGAATACCCTTGCTGCGGGCGTGCCCGCCGCCGTAAAAAAGAATATAAATAACGAATAACACTCCTTTTTCTATTGACAAATTTTTTCACAGGATATACTCTTATATATTATACAAGCGGAGCTGACCGCCGAGGAAAGGAAATTTTTACAGCAATGCGTATTGTTATTGTCGGAGCAGGCAAGGTCGGAAGCACCCTGGCCTTTCAGCTTGTTAAAGAGGGTCACGATGTTGTTGTCATAGACACAAACGAAGAGAGAATAAAAGAGCTTCAGAATATGGCGGATATTATGACCATATGCGGCAACGGCGCCAACGAGGAAATTCTTAAGGAGGCGGAGGTTGACCAAAGCGATATTCTTATTGCGGCAACCTCTGCGGACGAGGTGAACATGCTGGCGTGCTTTGTGGCGCGGCATATCGGCGCGGCAAAGACCATTGCAAGGGTGCGCAGCCCCGAATACCGCAACCAGCTTGAAATGATGAAGGACGAACTTGGGCTTTCAATGATAGTCAACCCGGAACGGAGCGCAGCCCACGAAATTTCAAGGATTCTTCGCTTTCCGTCGGCAAACGACGTTGAAGTTTTCTGCCGCGGTCAGGTGGAGCTTGTTGAATACAGCATTGACGGCGAAAGCCCTCTTTGCGGTCTTTCGCTTTTGGATGTCTATAAAAAATACAAGATTAAGATTCTTGTGTGCGCCGTAAGGCGCGGCGACGAGGTAGCCATTCCAAGCGGTTCCTTTGTGCTTAAGGCGGGGGACAAAATAAACATAACCGCTTCGCCGAAGAATATATATGATTTCTTTAAAGCGATAGGAAGCTTCCGCGCGCCGGTGAAAAGCGTAATGATTATAGGCGGTTCGATGACAGCCTATTATCTTGCAAGCCAGCTTATAGACATGGGCATTAAGGTAAAGATAATCGAGCGCGACCAAAAGCGCTGTGAAGAGCTTGCGGAGCTGCTGCCGAAGGCAGCCGTCGCCTGTGCGGACGCAACTGAAAAGGACGTGCTGCTTGAAGCGGGCATTATGGAGTTCGACGGGTTCGTTGCACTTACCGGGCTTGACGAAATGAACATAATCTATGGAATGTATGCAAAGGCAAAAAACGTAAGCAAGGTTATTGCCAAAATTCAGCACATTACGTTCCGCGAGGTTATTGAGAACAGCGGAATTGAAAGCATTATTTCGCCAAAACAGATTACCGCGGAACGCATAAGCTCCTATGTGCGGGCGGTGCAGAATTCCTTTGCGCAGAACAAGGTGGAATCTTTGCGCACCCTTGTAGGCGGGAGTGTTGAAGCGCTTGAATTTGTTGTGCGCGACCAAAGCAACTTTATCGGGGTGCCGCTTAAAGACCTTAACATAAAGAAAAACACCCTTATTGCCGCCATAGTCCGCCACGGTTCGGTTATAATTCCGGGCGGCGGCGACTGTATTCGTTTCGGGGATTCCGTAATAGTTATCACCGCAGGAATGATAATTGACGAGCTTGGCGACATAATGAGGTGATTTTATGAACCACAGAATGATACGCTATATAATCAGCATGTTCCTTCGGGCAGAAGCGGCGTTTATGGTTCTTCCGATTTTTGTATGCCTTTATTACAAGGATTTTGATGAAATTCTGCCGTTTGTCTGCAGCATTGCGATGACCCTTGCGGCGGCGCTTTTGCTTGGAATAAAAAAGCCGGAAAACGACGCCGTTTTTGCAAGAGAAAGCTTTATTTCCGTTGCTCTCGGCTGGATTTTGATTGCGCTTTTCGGCGCGCTGCCGTTTTATATAAGCGGGTCTATACCCAATATAATCGACTGCATTTTTGAAACGGTTTCGGGCTTTACCACCACCGGCGCGACAATTCTTGACACGGTGGAGCACCTTCCCAAGGGGATACTTTTCTGGCGGGCGTTCACCCACTGGATTGGCGGCATGGGCGTGCTTGTCTTTTTGCTTATGCTTACCCAGATTTCGGAAGGAAACGCCATGTATATTATGCGCGCAGAGGTGCCCGGCCCTTCGGTGGGCAAAATTGCCCCGCGTATGAGGTCAAATTCGCTTATTCTTTACGGCATATATACCGCCCTTACCCTTTTGGAAGCGATTATTCTTACCGCGGAGGGTCTTACGGTGTTTGACGCCGTTACCACCGCCATGAGCACGGCGGGCACCGGCGGATTTTCGGTGCGCGACCTTGGAATTGCGGCCTACGGCAGCCCTGCTGTGGACTGGACCGTTGCAATATTTATGATTCTTTTCGGAATAAACTTTAACCTTTATTACCTGCTTATTTTCGGAAGATTACGCCAGATGCTTGCAAGCGAGGAGCTTAAGATATATCTTGCCATAATCGCGGCAGCAACGGTGACCATAAGCATAAACGTAGCCGGATTTTACAGCAGCTTTGGAGAAGCCGTTCGCAAAGCGTTCTTTCAGGTTGCGTCAATCATTACCACAACGGGCTTTTCAAACGTTGAGTTTATGGCGTGGCCGCAGTTTAGCCGGGCGGTGATTCTTATGCTTTTGTTCACCGGCGCGTGCGCGGGTTCCACGGCAGGCGGAATAAAGATAAGCAGAATTGCCATTATGGCAAAGGCGGTTTACCGCTCTATTCACCAGCTTGCCCACCCGCACGAGGTTTCGTGCATAAAGTTTGAGGGCAAGGTGGTTGACAGAGAGACAAGAAGCTTTGTGTGCACATATATGACGGTATTTTTTCTTATTCTGTTCATAAGCACATTTTTTGCCATGCTTCAGGGGCACGATTTTGAAACGTCATTCAGCGCAATGCTTTCGTGCTTTAATAACGTGGGCCCGGCGCTGGGTCTGGTCGGTCATTCCGGCAACTATAACATTTTTAACGGCTCAATAAAGCTTTTTATGTCTCTTATAATGCTTATAGGAAGGCTTGAGATTTTCCCCGTGCTGATTCTGTTTATGCCGTCCACGTGGGAAAAACATTCCTGAAATATATTTAAAAAATGAGAGGAAGAAAAAAATGAAAAACAAAGCAAAAGGTTTTTTTACGGAATTTAAGGAGTTCATTTCAAGAGGCAACGTGCTTGATATGGCGGTTGGCGTAATTATTGCCACGGCCTTCGGAAAAATTACGACTTCTCTTGTAAACGATGTGTTTATGCCCCTTATCGGCTGGCTTATCGGAGAAATCGACCTTACTAAGCTTAACATAACCCTTTCGCCGGCGGTACTTGACGCAGAGGGCGCGGTGGTAAAAGAAGCGGTTGTAATCGGAATAGGCACTTTTGTTTCGACAATAATCGACTTTATTCTTGTGGCATTTATCATATTTGTTATGATAAAGGCGTTCAACAGAGCCAAGGAAAAGGCGGAAAGCCTTAAGAAGAAAGAGGAGGAAGAAGCCGCCGCGGAGGAGCCCGCTCCGGAGCCTTCGGAAGAGGTCAAGCTTCTTATCGAGATAAGAGACCTTCTTAAAAAAGAATAAAAGCAGTGCGGCGGCTTGAATATATTATTGAGCAGAAGGACGAAGGCAGGCGCGCCTGCGATTTTCTGCGCAGGGAACAGCATTTTTCATATGCGCTTATTGTAAAGCTGCGCCACGCGCCGGAATCCCTTCGGCTGGACGGAGAATTCATTCGCACCATAGACCGGCTTAAGGCCGGAAGCGTGCTTTCCGTCACGCTTCCGGAAACGGCGGGCGAAGCCGCGCCGAACGGCAAAATTTCCGTTTCGGTGATGTATGAGGACGAGGATATTGTTGTGTTTGACAAGCCCGCGGGGGTGCCCGTGCACCCTTCAAAGGGGCACCAGACAGATACCCTTGCGAACCTGTACGCGGCGAAATATCCGGGTTCGCGCTTTCGCGTAATAGGGCGGCTTGATATGGACACTTCCGGCGTTGTTCTTGCGGCAAAAAACGCCCACGCGGCGGCGGTGCTTACCGACAGCGAAATAAAAAAAGGCTATATCGCCGTTACGGAGGGCGTTCCGGCGCCGACGGAGGGTCGCATTGACGCGCCTATTGACGACACAGACCCCAAAGCGCACAGAAGATTTGTTGCAGAGGGCGGCCGCGCCGCGGTTACGGATTACCGGGTTATAAAATCCGGCGGCGGGCTTGCCGCTTTAAAGGTTTTTCCGAAAACGGGGCGCACCCACCAGATAAGGGTGCATATGTCGTATATCGGCTGCCCGCTTTCGGGCGACGAGCTTTACGGCGGCAGCCGCGGGCGGATAAACCGCCACGCGCTGCACAGGTTTTATCTTGAATTTTGCCACCCGGAAAGCGGAAAGCAAATGGAGTTCCGTTCCCCGCTGCCGCAGGATATGCAAAAGCTTTTGGATGAAATGAGCACAGAGGAAAGGACTGAAAAAGATGAGCAGGGATATTAAAAATTTCAACAACGGAATTGACGTGGATTCCGTTGCGGACAGAATAGCGGCCGGGGATAACGACGCCCTTGCACAGTTTTTTTCCGACGCCGCAGGAGCGGAATTTCTTGTTCCGTTTAAAGGAAGCCCCAACAACCTGGCGGTTCTTAATTCGCCGGAGGGCGAAAAAATGCTTCCTGCCTTTTCGAGCTATGAAGCGTTTGAAAAATGCCCCCTTGAAAAGAAAAACGCCGTTATAATGCCGTTTTCACGCCTTGATAAAATTGTGGGGGAAAGCAGGGGCGCAATAGACGGGCTTGTAATCAATCCCCACGGAAAAGCGCTTGTGTGCAAAAAACAGCCGGGTGGCGCTTCGCCGACCTATCAGAAAAACGAAGGCCCGCAAAGCTTCAGGCTTTCAAAGCCTGCCTCCGTGCCGGAGGCTATTCCGGCGGTGCTTTCGGGTTTTTTCGCGGGAACGGGAAAGGTGTATAAGGCATATCTGCTTTGGGCGCAGAAAAACGCCGAAATTGTTCCGCACCTTTTTCTTGTGGTGGATTTTGACGGAAAGCCGGAGGAGCTTTTTCCGAAAATCGGCGAGGTGCTTCGCCCGTATTTCGGCGAGGGCGACAGGGTAGAAATGGCAAAGGCGGACTTAAAACTGCTTGAAGCCGCGGAAAAGGTGACAAAGCCGTTTTATAAAAAATAAAATGCACCCCGCCCGCAAAGGGCGGGGCGCTGCTGTTTTTGACGGAAAGCCGGAGGAGCTTTTTCCGAAAATCGGCGAGGTGCTTCGCCCGTATTTCGGCGAGGGCGACAGGGTAGAAATGGCAAAAGCGGACTTAAAGCTGCTTGAAGCGGCGGAAAAGGTGACAAAGCCGTTTTATAAAAAATAAAAATGCACCCCGCCCGCAAAGGGCGGGGCGCTGCTGCTTTTAACGGAAAGCCGGAGGAGCTTTTTCCGAAAATCGGCGAGGTGCTTCGCCCGTATTTCGGCGAGGGCGACAGGGTAGAAATGGCAAAGGCGGACTTAAAGCTGCTTGAAGCGGCGGAAAAGGTGACGAAACCGTTTTATAAAAAATAAAATGCACCCCTCCCGCAAAAGGCGGGGCGCTGCTGCTTTTGACGGAAAGCCGGAGGAGCTTTTTCCGAAAATCGGCGAGGTGCTTCGCCCGTATTTCGGCGAGGGCGGCAGGGTAGAAATGGCAAAAGCGGACTTAAAACTGCTTGAAGCGGCGGAAAAGGTGACAAAGCCGTTTTATAAAAAATAAAATGCGCCCCGCCCGCAAAGGGCGGGGCGCTGCTGCTTTTGACGAAAAGCCGGAGGAACTTTTTCCGAAAATCGGCGAGGTGCTTCGCCCGTATTTCGGCGAGGGTGACAAAATCGAAATGGCAAAAGCGGACTTAAAGCCGCTTGAAGCGGCGGAAAAAGTGACAAAGCCGTTTTATAAAAAATAAAATGCGCCCCGCCCGCAAAGGGCGGGGCGCTGCTGCTTTTGACGGAAAGCCGGAGGAACTTTTTCCGAAAATCGGCGAGGTGCTTCGCCCGTATTTCGGCGAGGGCGACCGGGTAGAAATGGCAAAGGCGGACTTAAAGCTGCTTGAAGCGGCGGAAAAGGTGACAAAGCCGTTTTATAAAAAATAAACAGCACAATTTAAGCAAAAATAATAGAGGTTATTTTCCCGCGGGAAATAACCTCTATTTTTATGTATAGAAGCACTTGTTTATGGAGCTATTAAGCGTTCATTCTGCTTTTGCCGGGGCGAATGCCAAAGCGGCGCTTATATGCGCGGCAAAAGCCGCTTGCGGTTTCATATCCGAATTTTTCGGCAATGTCGCAGATGCGGTTTCCGCCGAATTCCTTCTGCGCAAGCTCAAGGCGCCTGTCCCTCACAAAGCTCATAACGCTTTTGCCGGTGCATTCCTTAAAAAGGCGGCTGAAATGATATACGGAATACCCCGCGTTTGCCGCGATTATATCCGGAGAAAGCTTTTCATCAAGGTGTTCTTCAATATATTCTATGCTTTTGTTTACAATTTTTCCGTGATCCATATTTAACACCTCCGAAGTATTTTGACGGGAGGCGATGCGGATACAAAAGGGAGTGAGAATCTTTTCTATCCGCACCGCGCGGCAAAAAAAGCGAATTTCCGTGGCTTTCGGAAATCCGCTTTGAATTTTAATACTCCGCGTATAAAAAAAGCTGCCAACACGGCAGCCCATATAAATACACTTTGTTTATGTGGACTTCCCTTAACCCGAGAATGACCTTTACGGAAATTATCCTGACTTATGCTTCATCCTCCAAGAGCGCCTTCCCGTTTTATAACAGTGGCACAATGCTCTTTTCGTCCGCAAATACAGTTGAGGTAACAGTAACGGAATCACACCGTTTTCCGTTCGGCTTTGCAAAAACCGAACCCATATGGCAACCGCAAGACCCACGATATTCACTTTTTAAGCTTGATTATATTTTAGCACCCTTTAACGGAATAATCAAGGGTATTTTTACATTTCCGGCACGGATTTCGGTAATTTTTCAGATTCCACAACCGTAACCACATCGCAAAGCGCTTTTAGGTCACATCCGGCATATCTTCCGGTAAAAACAAGGTCGGTGGAAGGCGCTTTCAGCGCAATAAGCTCCTTTATGTCATCAATGGAAATCAGTCCGAAATACATGGGAATTGTAATTTCGTCAAGCACCACAAGACCGAAGCCTGCGCTGCAAAGCGCCTGTTTTGCTCTGGCAAGACCTTTTTTGGCGCAGTCAAAATCCTTTGCGTCCGGTTCGCGCCCGCAGATACAGCCGGTTCCGCAGCCGAACTGTGCGGTAACTACCCCGGGAATGGCTTTGCGCAGCGCCATAATGTCGCCCTTGGGGTCATCCTTGATGAACTGACCGATGAAAACGCGCTTTCCCGCGCCCGCAAAGCGCAGCGCAAGCCCAAGCGCCATGGTGGTTTTGCCCTTTCCGTCGCCGGTATAAAGCCTTATATGACCCTTTTCCACGGTTTGCGCCTCCTTTGCCTTTTGCTACACATTGATTATATATCACCGGGCTGAAAAATTCAATAGTTTACTTCGGAAACATTTTTTGACTTGAACGGAGAGGAAGCTTCTGCTATAATGAAAAAAACAAGGCTCACAAAAAACGAAAAAAGAGGGCGCAAAAAAATGAAGTGCAAAATTTTAGCGGCGGCGCTGGCGCTGCTTATGCTGCTTTCCGCCTGCGGCAGAAAGAAAAGCAACTACAAATACAATATTCCCGGCTACACAGGCGATACGGAATATTCCTCCGGGGAGGAAGAACAGGACAAAGAGACCGAGCAGGAAAGCGGCAAACTTGTCTGCGTGACTAAAAAGAAATATTTGGTGAACGACGACGAAACCTACAACGCGGAGTATCCCGTTTATTTTGAAAAATACTATTATGACGAAAACGGAAATCTCGTTTGTGAAGAAGAATATGACTATGACACAGACAGATACCAGACCGTTGTAAGATACACCACATATGAGTATGATGAAAACGGTCGCTGCGTACACGAATGTTCCTACGATGATGATGTGGTTGATACATATTATGAATACGATGCTGCGGGCAATCAGATAAGCAAAATATATTATACTAACGGAAACAGAAGCGATGAATACCACTGGGAATATGACGACCACGGCAGCGTAATCGCCTCCTACGAATATGACAATGAACCCGAATATATAGTCGAGTATGAATATAACGACGACGGCGCAGTTCGCAGCAAAACGAGTCACGAGACAAAATACGGTCATCAGTCCGGCTATGTGGAATACGCCTACGACGAAAACGGCCGGCTTGTGCGCTCGGATGTAACAAGCTGGGGCGACTATAAAGGTCATTGGGAATACATTTACGATGAATACGGCGTTCTTTTGGAAGCACACCGCTACGACGAGT
Source organism: Oscillospiraceae bacterium (assembly GCA_004556975.1). GTDB lineage: Bacteria > Bacillota > Clostridia > Oscillospirales > Ruminococcaceae > UMGS1668. Next base: position 51,108 of record SFFD01000002.1, read on the forward strand.
ACGGCTATGAGGACGATGAAAACCGCGAGCTTTATTACACCGAATATGACGAAGCGGGCAATCAGATAACCTATGCGGAGCTTTACACCACCGGTACGGAAAAGGGCACGCCGCGCTATACATACCGCCGTACCTTTGACTCTGAGGGAAATGTTACGGAGGAACGCAAATACAACTATAAAGGAAAGCCGGATGGATTGTTTGTTTACGAATATGCGCCGCTTTCCGAGGCGATTTGGCAGGGATAAGCTGCCCGCCGAAAATGCGATGACAATGCGAAAAGCGGAGCGGGCGATTTAACCTGCTCCGCTTTTTTTTAAAAAAATCGCAAAAATTGCCGCCGCACCTTGACAAACGCTCCGCCATTTTATATAATAGTATGGCTATCGGGGTGTGGCACAGTTTGGTAGTGTGCTTGGTTCGGGACCAAGAGGCCGCGGGTTCGAGTCCCGCCACTCCGACCATGGGTGAGTCCTTTAAGGACTCACCTTTTCTTTTTATATGAATTCAATATAGCATAGCAAAGGACTGACGGAGCAGATAAGAAAAGAAGCGGTTTTGCGGGCGGGGGCACAAGGATGCTTACGCAAAAGTTCCGCGATTTCAAGCAGGCGGGGGTGGAGGGCATAGAAACCTGAAAGATAAAATCCATAATTCTTCCGCTGCTTGCGGACCGTGTTCTGCGTGAGGCAAACCACTATCTTCGCCTTTTGGAAGACTGAACTTATTAAGACCGCCGAAAGCGGCACAGTAAACCGTTTTGCCGGCGTTTTGCAAAAAATCCGCCCTGCGCCTGCGGGACGGATTTTTTTGCTATGTAATTTCGGGAAAAATTATGCTCTGCCGCTGTCACTTTTCGCTTTTGCGAAAAAGAATCATGCCGAAAAGGTAAAGCTTCTTCGGGTTCCAGTCAAAGGGCAGGGCGCAGCGCTTTGCAAGCTTTGCAACGTCGACGCAATAGGCGGACATACAGCTTACGCGAAGGTCGGGAAAGGCGCACGGCTCGCCGTTTTTTCTTTTGCAGGGCTTGCACAGGGAACAGGCGCCGTAGCCGACAGCGAACACGTCAAAACCGTCGCGGCGCAAATCGTCCCTAAAGCGGCGGATGGCGGCGCCGTGCTCCGCCTTGGAAGAAAGCACCTCCGGCGTGCCGTAACCGGGAACCTCCCACAGGGACTGAAGCACCAAAGCTTCGCTTGCGGAAAGAAGCTTTTGCCGCATTTCCTCCGGCGTGCCGCAATCCGGCGGGCAGGCGTGGTTGGCGTTATAGTTTCCGCAGCGGTTTTCTTCGCAATATTTAAGATATTCGGAATTGACCGGAATTTCGGAAACGGGAACCCATACGGCGGTAAAACCGTATTTTGTCGCCTGTTCGGCAATTTTATTCTTGTCAAAATTCATAATATTCACCCTTAAACAGATTATTTTACCCTTCCTTAAAAGTATACAAAAGCGTCTGCGCCGCGGCGCGGACTTTTTATAATTATACCACGTTTTTTAAAATCCGCAACACCTGCGCTTTGCCGCAAAAAAGCAAAGGGCGTCTGCTTTAAAGCAGGCGCCTTTTGCACTCTTTTAAAAAATTTTGGGGCAAACGGGCCCTGCGCGCCGAACAAAGCGGAAAAGCCGGCGATGCAAATGCGGTTACCAGGTACGGGAAGACATTTTTTTAAATTCGCCCACGGTGGAAACGTGGCTGTTAAGGCCGCCGTCGACGGTAACGACCTGACCGGTAAAGAACCCGCTTTCATCCGAGGCAAGATATACGCACATATTGGCAATGTCTGCCGGGCAGCCATAGCGGTTGACCATAATGTTGTTAAGGAAAATGTCTTTAAGAACGTCGGGCACCTTTGCTTCGTTATCCGGGGTAACAATAAGACCGGGGCGCACGCAGTTGCAGCGGATATTGCTTTTGCCGTACTGCAGGGCGGTGGATTTGGTAAGCATATCCACGCCGGCCTTTGCGCAGGCATATGCGGTGGAACCGAGGTCTCCGCCGCAGGAGGCCATTGAACCGATGTTGATGATGGAACCGCCGTTGTTTTGCTGCATATAGGGAATTACGCATTTGGTGGCATAGAACGTGCCGCGCAGGTCAGACGCAAAAACGGCGTCCCACATATCAAGCGTAAGCTCATCCACTCTTCCGTCTTTAAGACCGACGTTGGCGGCGTTATTGACCAAAATATCCACCTTGCCGTATTTGTCGGCGGTGTCTTTGATAAGCGCTTCTATGCTTTCGGGCTGCATTATGTCCATAAAGTGATAGCTTGCTTTTCCGCCTTCCGCAGTAATGGAATCCACAACCGCCTGTCCTTTTGTTTCGCGGCGGCCGCAGACAACAACCGCCGCGCCTTCGGCGGCGAAAAGCTTCGCAATACCCATGCCTATGCCGCCGGTTGAGCCGGTTATAATAGCAACCTTGTCTTTTAATCTGTCCATATTGTGTACCTCCTTAAAATGTAATCTGATTTTATTATTGTACTATTTCGCGGTAAAAATATCAATATATTTTAAGCGGGCATATTTAAATCCCGCCGGATTAAAGCGCGTTTGCGCCGCAAAAAAGGGCAGAGCGCCGCTTTTTATTTGCAAAACCCCGCCGCCGCATAAAAAAAGTGAAAAGCCCCTTGACATTGCCGGTGACGGGCGGTAAAATAAAACTTTCGTCAAAAGAAAAATAAATTTTATTCAGACAGGATATATTATGAGCAATATTTTTTTAAAATTCCGGTCGTTCTTCAGTCCGGCTGACCTTACGAAGGGCGCCTGTTGGAAAACGATTCTTTCGTTTTCTTTTCCGATAATTATTTCATACCTGCTTCAGCAGGTGTATTCCATAAGCGACGCCGCCATTGTCGGTCAAACCCTTACCGCGGGGGAGGTTGCCGGCGTTAACGACACAACCTCGCTTATTTTCATCTTTCTGCAGTTTGCCTTCGGCGTTTCGGCGGGCTTTTGCGTGGTTACGTCGTGCCGCGTGGGAGCAAACGATGACGAAGGGGTGCGCCGTTCCCTCGCAACGCAGATTATGCTTTCCGCGGGGCTTACGGTGGTGCTGACGGCGCTTGCCCTTGCGCTTCTTAAGCCGATGCTTGCCTGGATAAACGTAACGCCCGAAAGCCCGGAGGTATATAATGCGGCGTTTACCTATTGCGCAGTAATCTTCGGCGGAATCGGCGCGCAGCTTTTCTATAACTTTATCTGTTCCTTCCTGCGCAGCATGGGCGATTCCGTAACGCCGCTTTTGTTTTTGCTTTTTTCCACCGTGCTCAACATCGGGCTTGACCTTTTGTTCATCATAGTGTTCCGCTGGGGAGTGGCGGGCGCAGCCGCCGCAACGGTTTCCGCCCAGCTTATCAGCACCGTGGCGTGCTTTGTCTATGCCTTTGTGAAATATCCGAAAATAAGGCTGCGCCCCGCCGACTGGAAAATCGACATTGGGGACGCGCTTCTTCACGCAGAGCAGGGAATACCCCTTGGGCTGCAGTTTTCCGTGCTTGCGGTGGGAATTATCGTTATGCAAAGCGTTGTGGTCAAATTTGACATTCTTGACGGCGCAATGGTTTCAAACGCCGCCCAAAACGGCTTTGGCGCGGCAAACAAGTTTCATAACCTGCTTATGACGCCCCTTAACGGTCTCGGTTCGGCAATGACCAGCTTTACCGCCCAAAATATGGGCGCAGACAAGCCCGAACGCATTAAAAAGGGCACGCTTCAGGCAATCGGAATTATGGCGGTCATCGCCGGAATTTCGGTGGCGGGCGGTCTTTTGCTTTCAATAAACGGAACGTATCTGCGCATTTTTTTAAGCGCAGACAAAATTACGGAGGAAACAATCCGTTTCGGCAACGACTTTCTTTATATCGACCTTTCGCTTTATGTGTTTCTTGGGTTCGTTTTTGTCATGCGCAACTGCGTGCAGGGAATCGGCAGGCCGCAGTTCATACTGGGCGCGGGCGCGGCGGAGCTTGTGGGGCGCGTTGTAATATGCCTTATTCTTCCGGCGCTTTTTGCCGGCGGCGAGGTTTCTGCCGCGGCGCCCCGCGCGGCATATTACGCCCTTTGCTTTGCGGACCCGGCGGCGTGGCTTGCGGCGGACCTTGTTCTTTTGGTGCCCTTTGTGCGCAACATAATGAAAATGGATTACGGCTATTTTTACCGCACAAGAAGATAATTTTCTTTGAACCGAAAGCGCTCGGATAAAATCCGGGCGCTTTTGTGCAAACGCATTGTCTGACAAAAGAAAATGTGGTATAATTTACGCGGAAAAACAGACGAATTTTATTTTGTGGAGAATTTGAGCATGGGACATTTTGAAAAGGGCGTGAGCACGGCGCTTTGCGTTTTGTGTCTTGCGGCGGGAGTGCTGCTTGCGGTGCTCGGCTTTGGCGGAAGCTATGGCGGCGGCAGCGCCGGGCTGTTTTTGGGAGCGCTGCTGTTTATCACAGTGCCGGCGGTTATGCTTTTTGGGCTGTACGGCGGCTCCGCCGCAAAAAAAACGAGCACCGACCCCATGGGAATTGTTGTGGGAGCATCGCTTGTGCTGGTGTCCGTCGGAGCGGCGGCGTGTATGAAAATGCTTGGCGTGCTCAAGGAAGCGGGAGCGTGGCTGCTTATTCCGGCAGTGATGCTCATCACAGGAATTTATGCGGTGCTCAAGGCGATAGGTATACTCAAAAAGAAAAAATGAGCACAGCAAGCGTGCTTAAAAAAGGGAGAAAAACAGCGTGACCGATGTTGAAATGCGATTTTTTGACGAATACAAGAAGCTTGATGCCTTATGCAAAGATATGTACGCATTTGAAAAGGGCGTAACCGATTACCTGAATAATATGGAAGAAAATTTTCAGCAAGGGACGCACACTGTGCGCGGCTGGGATAGGGATTATCGGGCGATAAAAAGGCTGCGGCACATAAGAAATTTAATCGGGCATCAGACGGGCAGCTCCGGGTGCACGGAGGCGGATTTCAATGACTTGCAAAGAATTCATTTGCGCTTTTTGCAGCATGAAGACCCGCTTTTGCTGCTCGAAAAGGCTGAATACAATGCCGAAAAAGACGCCGCCGAAGGGCAGCGTGCGGAAGCGGACGCTGCCTTTGCCGCTGCGCCGCAGCAAACTTTGCGGAGCAAAACCAAAGGGCAAAGCGCACTGCGTATGGCGGCGGTGATACTGCTGCTTTTTGTGATGGCGCTTGCGGCAGCGGGAATTGCGGCCATAATTTTTATGTTTGCGTGATTTAAATTGCAAGAAAATTTTATAGAACAGTAAAGGCGGTTTTATAAAAATCCGCTTTTTCGCCTTTTCCCGCAAAGCGCCGCCCTTTGCTTTGCAAGAATATTTGCACCCACACCGGGGATTATAGCAGATATTTTTCTTTTTGTCAATACTTTTTTGCAGAAAAATAAGAAAAATATCATAAAATTTTCGTAAGCGGCAAGAAAATTGCACAGTATCGCGGAAAATATGCGAAAAGCTTTTGTAAATTCGTCATTGAAAGAAAAAATTCTTAAAACCTGTGCGATTTATGGCATATTTATTTTTTGCCATAAGAAAAGCATAGCAAAAATAGCCATAATCAAATATCAAATATCAAATATCAAATATCAAATATTAAACTCAAAAATCAAAAATCAATGAAAGGAATAATTAAGGAAAGACGAACCGCATATATTGCCATTTTTCCACCGATTTTTTAAACCTTTCAACAATCTTTCAACATAGTTTTCAACAAAAAGCAAGTTTTCCACAAAAATCGGCTGTTTTGAGGGCAAATACGCTTTATTGGAAAAAATATGGATGCGTTTTAGAAATGCGGTTAAAATATTTTTGGTTGTATACGCCAGAAAGTGAACCGACAGCCTGAACCCGAAAAAAGTTTAATTGCGACGGGCACATATGCCCGAAAGTGAAAACGCCTTATGGGCAAAAACGCGGCGGCGGAATATGGCGGCGAATCGGCGGCGAACCGAGCGGAGCGAGAGCGCCGCCCACAGCCGCGCCCGGCGTACACCCTGCCGTGCCGCTTTTTGCTCACCGCTTTTGCGTACCGCCGGGCGCGCCTTTTCTGAAAGGTCATCACAAATTTGCGCTTTGGAATGATACTATTGCCCTGCGGCTTAAAAAACGGGGCGCGCCGCTTTTCCCACAATCGGTGCGGCAAAAACAGCGCACCCGCTTGCACCCTTGCGCGGCGGCAAAAGCCCCCGCGCCGCGCCCCGGTTTTGCGGGCGGCTGTTAGAAAAAACAAGCGCGGCAAAAACAGCGCACCCGCTTGCACCCTTGCGCGGCGGCAAAAGCCCCCGCGCCGCGCCTCGGTTTTGCGGACGGCTGTTAGAAAAAACAAGCGCGGCAAAAACAGCGCACCCGCTTGCACCCTTGCGCGGCGGCGAACCGAGCGGAGCGAGAGCGCCGCCCACGCAAAAGAAAGGCGAAAACCCGCGCTTTTGCTATTGACAAGCCGCCTTGCAATCGTTTATAATTACAAGCGTGCTGTTTATAATTTAATATGCCTATGGCGCTGATGGGGTTAACCGTTTTGCCGCGAACAGAGAGCGCGCCCGTTTTGCTGGAAGGGTGCGCGCGCAGGTTTTTCGGGTGCCGCCCCGTAGCCTTCCGGAAGAGATTCCGGCGCAGCCCTGCGATATCGGGGAACAAGCGGCCGCGCGCCTTGCGCGGCAATTTGGGTGGTACCGCGGAGCAGTCTTCGTCCCATATTTAAGGTGGGACTGAAGGCTTTTTTTGTTGCCGCCCGACGATTTTTGTCAATTATTTGAAAGGACTGATATAATCAATGGAATGGATGGGTCTTAACGACATCCGCGAAAGCTTTTTAAGCTTTTTTGAAAGCAAGGGGCACAAGCGCCTTCCGAGCTTTCCTCTTTTGCCGAAGGACGACAAAAGCCTTCTGCTCATAAACTCCGGCATGGCGCCTATGAAAAAGTGGTTCCTTGGGCAGGAAGAACCCCCCTGCCACCGCGTGACCACCTGCCAAAAGTGCATCCGCACCCCGGATATTGACAGCGTGGGCAAGGACGACCGCCACGGCACTTATTTTGAAATGCTGGGCAACTTCAGCTTCGGCGATTATTTCAAAAAAGAGGCAATTACATGGGCTTGGGAGTTCCTCACCGAGGTTATGAAGCTTCCGAAGGAACGCCTTTATATCACCGTTTATAACGAGGACGATGAAGCCTATGACTATTGGCGCAATATGATAGGCGTTCCCGAGGACCACATTTACCGCTTCGGAAAAGAGGACAACTTCTGGGAAATCGGCTCCGGCCCCTGCGGCCCCTGCTCCGAAATCCACTACGACCGCGGCGTTGAACACGGCTGCGGCAAGCCCGACTGCGGCGTAGGCTGCGAATGCGACCGCTTTATCGAGGTGTGGAATCTTGTGTTCTCCCAGTTCGATTCCGACGGCGAGGGTCACTATGATCGCATGGAGCACCCGAACATCGACACCGGCATGGGCATGGAGCGTCTTGCCTGCATTATGCAGGGCGTTGACAACCTCTTTGAGGTGGACACCGTTCAGAACATAATGAAGAAAATAAGCGAGATTGCCGGCGTGAAATATCACGACGACCCCGCCATGGACGTTTCCCTCCGCGTTATCACCGACCACGTGCGCAGCTCCACCTTTATGATTTCCGACGGCGTTATGCCAGCCAACGAGGGCAGGGGCTATGTGCTCAAGCGCCTTTTGCGCCGCGCCGCGCGCCACGGGCGCCTTCTTGGAATCAACGAGCCGTTCATCTACAAAATCGTTGATACCGTTATTGAAGAAAACAAGGCTGCTTATCCGGAGCTGGTTGAGCACGCCGACTATATCAAGAAGGTCATTCTTTCCGAAGAGGAGCGTTTCTGCCGCACCATCGACCAGGGTTTTGAGCTGCTGAACGACTATGTGGCGCAGCTTGAGGAAAAGGGCGAAAAGGTTCTTCCCGGCGACGTTGCGTTCCGCCTTTACGACACCTTCGGCTTCCCCCTTGACCTTACCGAAGACATACTTGAGGACAAGGGCATTACCGTTGACGAAGAAGCGTTCAATGCGCTTATGGGCGAGCAGAAAAAGCGCGCCCGCGACGCCCGCGCTTCCGCAAACGGCGTTTCCTGGGTGGAGGACAGCCTTTCCTCTCTTGGCGACGTAAAGACCAAGTTTGTGGGCTATAACAGAATGGATTCCGCCGCAAAGATTCTTGCCATACTCCGTGACGGTCAGCTTGTAAAGAGCATTTCCGAGGGCGAGGACGGCGTTATAATCCTTGATTCCACGCCGTTCTATGCCGAAATGGGCGGTCAGGTGGGCGACCGCGGAACAATTTCCGACGGGCCTTCCATTTTTAACGTAACCGACTGCAAAAAATCCCCCACGGGGCTTTATATGCACATCGGCACCATGGGCGCAGGCGTTCTTCGCACCGGGGATTCCGTCCGTGCCCGCCTTACCGAAGCCATCCGCATGGCGACCCAGCGCAACCACACCGCCTGCCACCTGCTGCAAAAGGCGCTGCGCGAGGTTCTGGGCGACCACGTTCACCAGGCGGGCTCTTACGTTGACGAGCACCGCTGCCGCTTTGACTTCAGCCACTTTTCCGCAATGACCGCGGAGGAAATTGCCGAAACAGAGCGCGTTGTCAACGAGATGATTCTTTCCGCCCTTGACGTGGACATAAGCGAAAGACCCATTGAGGAAGCAAAGAAAATGGGCGCAACCGCTCTGTTCGGCGAAAAATACGGCGATATTGTCCGTGTGGTGAACATCTCCGGCAGAAGCATCGAGTTCTGCGGCGGCACTCACGTAACTAATACAAGCCGTATAGGACTTTTCAAAATTATAAGCGAATCTTCTGTTGCCGCGGGCGTAAGAAGAATTGAAGCGGTCACCGGCACCGGCGTTCTTGAGTACATCGACCAGATAAACGAAAACCTTGCCGAAACCGCCGCCAACCTTAAAGTCAACGGCGCGGGCGAGGTTCCGCAGAAGTCCGCCGCGGTTATGGCGGAGCTTAAAAACAAGGATAAGGAAATCGAGGAGCTTAACAACAAGCTTGCGCAAATGCGCGTTGAAAGCCTGCTCGGCTGTGCAAAGGAAATCTGCGGTCTGCGCTTTGTGTGCGCAAAGCTTGAGGGAATCGCACCCGCAAGCCTGCGCATTATGGGCGACCACATCAAGTTCAAAGCGCCCGACGCCATTGCGCTGCTTGCTTCCGTAAACGAGGGCAAGGCAAGCGTGCTTGTAGTCTGCGGCCTTGAAGCGCTTAAAGAGGGCGCCCACGCCGGCAAGATTGTCAAAGAAATTTCTTCTATGGCGGGCGGCAGCGGCGGCGGCAGACCCGATTCCGCCATGGGCGGCGCGAACCCGGATATGCTTGACGAGGCGCTTGCCTCTGCGGCGGAAATTGTTGAAACTCTGCTGATAAACAAGTAATATGCCGTGTGAAAATTTTCTCTCGACGAAAAGAGAGAAAATACTAACAGTATAATTTTAAGAAAGGGGAATTTTCTTATGAGCGACTGCCTTTTCTGCAAAATTGCCGCGGGAGAGATCCCCAGCAAAAAGCTTTATGAGGACGACCGCCTGCTGGCGTTTTACGACATTGACCCTAAGGCGCCCACCCACTTCCTTGTAATTCCGAAGGAGCACATTTCCGGCGCGGGCGAAATTACCGCGGAAAACAGCTCCATTGTGGCGTACGCCTTTGAAACCATTGCCCGCCTTGCGAAGGAGCTTGGGCTTTCAAGCTTCCGCGTGGTGACGAACTGGGGCGAGCAGGCGGGACAGAGCGTGCCGCACCTGCACTTTCACGTGCTTGCCGGACGCGACATGACCTGGCCTCCGGGCTGATGAAGCTGAATAGTGCCAAAAGGCGCTTCCCGAAAGGGAAGCGCTTTTTTACGTTCGGCGTTCGGCGGTCGGCGGTCGGCGGTTGGCGGTTGGCAGTCGGCGGTCGGCTGCGCCGCCGCAAAAGAAAGACGCAGGGCATAAAATATCATTATAAATTTGCATTTTGGTGTGATATGATATGCAAGGCGGCGGGGAAAGGGCATAAAAATGCGGAAAGCGGCGGGGAACGGCGAGGGCAGGGGGACGGTTTGCTTTCGCAGACACGCACCCGACCAACCGCGGCTTTGCCGCCGGAATGTGTGCGCGCCCCGCGCCGCGGCATTGAAATAATAACCTCGCCCGGCGCGTAAGCGCCTTTGGCGGTCGGGCGCACGAGGCGTACTGAAAAACCGCCCGGAACCCCGTCGGGTAGAAATTCCGAGCGCCTCCTGTGGAGGATGAAGCGAGGAATTTCGACTGCCGCCGTCCGCGAACGCGAGAATAGCGCAAGCCGAAGCGTGAGCGGAGAACGGCAAAGGGGCAATTAACGCCTTGATGGCGCTAATTAGAAAGCACTAAATCACGGTGGAGCGTTTATTCCCCCTTTTCAAGGGGGAGTCGCACGCGGGAGCGTGCGGGTAGGGGTTGCTTAAAACTTTTCTTTTACCGTTTTACGGCTTTTCTTTTGGTTACAAAAGAAAAGGGGTAAACCTTACCCTGCTTACCGGCACAGCAAATGATATTGTTGGGCATTTAATTTGTGCAAACACATTCCGCGGCGCAAAGGGCAGCCGGGCTTATGCACTTTGCCCGAAGAAAACCGCGCGTTGCGCAATCGTCGGCAAAATATCTTTCATATGCTTGAAAAATCGACGATTATATGATAAAATATACTAAATAGTTGTAAAATTGGGGTGAATGGCTTTGGCAAAGGTAATTCTTGTGGCTTCCGGCAAGGGCGGAGTGGGCAAAAGCACCGTTTCCGCGCTTCTTGGCGAAGCCCTTGCGCAAGCCGGCCACGCAACCCTTTTGGCGGAGCTTGACAGCGGTCTGCGCAGCCTTGACGTCGCCCTCGGCGTTACGGAAAGCGTGCTTTTCGATATGGGCGACGTTGCCCGGGGCGGCGCGCCGGCGGATTCTGTAATGCCGTGCCCCTTTTGCGGCGGTCTTGATGTAATCTGCGCCGCCGCGGCGCCTGCCGCCGTCGGCAAAGCGGAAATTTCCTATATGATAAAGGAACTTGGCGGGAAATATGAGTTTATTTTGCTGGATTGCCCCGCCGGTCTTGGCGAAACGCTTTCCGCCGCGGCAAAATGCGCCGACGCCGTGCTTTTGGTGACAACTCCCGACCCGGCGGCGGTGCGCGCCGCCGCAAGCACGGGAAGGTTTCTTGAAAAAGAGGGCGTTCGCGCCCGCCGCCTTGTAATTGAGCGCTGCCCCAAAAAGCCGAAAAAGCTTGAGCCGTTTGCAAATCTTGACGAAGTTATAAACGGCGCCGAAACGCGGCTTATAGGCGTTATCTGGGACGACCCCGCCACAAGGGCGGCGGTGGATTCGGGAAAGCCTTTGCCTTCCGACAGTCCGAATAAAAAAATGTTTTGCGACCTTGCGGAAAGGTTGCTTGGAAGAAGAATTTCCATCGGTTTTAAATAAGCAAAAATTAAGGAGGGTTCCATTTTTATGAACATCGCTCTTATAGCCCAGGACAGCAAAAAGGAGCTTATGGTGCAGTTCAGCATTGCCTATTGCGGAATTTTAAGCAAGCACCGTCTTATTGCCACCGCGGGAACGGGCAAGCTTGTTTCCGACGCGACCGGTCTTAATGTGGTAAGGTTTTTAAGCGGGGACCAGGGCGGCTGTGAACAGATTTCCTCCCGCATTTCCTGCAACGAGGTGGATTTGCTTCTTTTCTTCCGCGACCCGATGCGCACCTCCGCCGCAGACCTTAACCATGCGGATTTGCTGCGCCTTTGCGACGTGCACAATATTCCCGTTGCCACAAACATTGCAACGGCGGAAGCGCTTGTTCACGCTTTGGAGCGCGGCGACCTTGACTGGCGCAACCTGGTAAAGTAATCTGCCGGCACGGCGCGGTTTTTGGCGCGGAGCCTTTTGTTTGCCCGCGCCGCTTATTTTTTGTTATTTCGGTGTTAACTCACACATTTATATACACGAGGTATTTTTATGGCAATTATTACAAAAGCGCCCCGGGGCACCCAGGATGTGCTTCCGGAGCAAAGCGGAAAATGGCAGTATATTGAAAAAACCGCCCTTGAGACCGCTTCTCTTTACGGCTTCAAAGAAATTCGCTTTCCTACCTTTGAGCACACGGAGCTTTTTGCCCGGGGCGTGGGCGACGGCACCGACGTCGTGCAGAAGGAAATGTACACCTTTCAGGATAAGGGCGAGCGCTCCATAACTCTTCGGCCGGAGGGAACCGCCGGCGCCATGCGCACCCTTATTGAGCACGGCGTGCTTGCGGGCGCGCTGCCGGTGAAGGTCAGCTATCTTACAAGCTGCTTCCGCTACGAAAAGCCCCAGGCGGGGCGCCTTCGCGAATTCCACCAGTTCGGCGCGGAGCTGCTCGGCGCGGCTTCTCCCGCGGCGGACGCCGAAATGATTGCCATGGTCAGCAGCATTTTTGACCAGCTTGGAATTGAGGGTCTGACTCTCGAAATCAACTCCATCGGCTGCCCCACCTGCCGCAAACAGTACAACGAGGCGCTGAAGGCGTATTTCCGCAGCCGCGAGGACGGGCTTTGCGACACCTGCCGCGGTCGTCTTGACCGCAACCCCATGCGGATTCTTGACTGCAAAAGTCCGGAATGCAAAAAGATTGCCGAGGGCGCTCCGCGCATTCTCGACTATCTCTGCGACGACTGCCGCGCCCACTTTGAGGAGCTTAAAGAGCGCCTTGACGATTTGGGAATTCCGTTCGTCGTGAACCCCGCCATAGTCCGCGGTCTTGATTATTACACCCGCACCGTTTTTGAGTTTGTAAGCGACTGCATCGGCGCCCAGGGCACCGTTTGCGGCGGCGGACGCTATGACGGTCTTGTGGAGCTGCTCGGCGGCGCGCCCACCCCGGGAATCGGCTTTGCCATGGGGCTTGAGCGCCTGCTGCTTCTTATGGAAAAGACCGGCGCCGCCTTCCCGGAGGACAGAAAGGTGGATATTTATGTGGGCTCCGTGGGCAAAAAAGCCGGAATGGAAGCCGCAAACATAGTAAATTCCCTTCGGGCGGAGGGCTTTTGCGCCGAAGGCGACCTTATGGAGCGCAGCGTAAAGGCGCAGATGAAATATGCAGACAAAATCGGCGCGGCATACAGCTGCATAATCGGCGATTCCGAGCTTGAAGCGGGGGAAGCCGTCGTTAAAAATATGAAAGAGGGCACTTCCGAAAAGGTCGCCCTTGAGGACATTATCGAATACCTTTATGAGAGCAATTTCGGTGAGCTTTACGACGCCATCGGCTCGGCAGACCCAAAGCCGGAGGGCTGTTCCCACGACTGTTCCTCCTGCGGTCTTGACTGCAAGAGCGATTTGAAATTTTAAGATTACGGCGCGGAACGGAGAGAACAAGGGGTCTTGGCTTATTTCGCCTGTAAGGGAATACGTAACGCCCAAAGGATTTAGTGGCGTGATTGAGAGGACATTCTAACTTCTCGCTGTCGGTACAAGTGTCCCGCAATACAACTTGCTGTGCCCGTTAGCAGGGTAAGGTTTACCCCTTTTCTTTTGTAACCAAAAGAAAAGCCGTAAAACGGTAAAAGAAAAGTTTTGCCCCCTGCTTTATAGCTTGGCGCTCCGCACAAGTGCTGTTAAAGCGTTGGTTTGCCCCTTTGCCGCCCGCCGCTCACGCTTCGGCTTACGCTGTTCTCGCGTTCGCGGACGGCGGCAGTCGAAATTCCCCGCTGCATCCGCCACAGGCGGCGCTCGAAATTTCTACCCGGGCGGTTTTTCAGTACGCCTTGTGCGCCCGACCGCCAAAGGCGCTTGCGCGCCGGGCAAGGTTATTATTTCAATGCCGCGGCGCGGGGCGCAGGCTTGCTCCGGCGGCAGAGCCGCGATTGGTGTTGTGCGCCAAAGGGCGCTTGCACATTCGACCCTGAAAAAATTTTCATCAGCTTTATCTTTATCCATATCGGAGGAATACATATGATAAACGGTTATAACCGAACCGCGTACTGCGGTGAATTTAACGAAAACAACATCGGTCAGGAGGCGGTGGTTTTCGGCTGGGCGCAAAAGACCCGCGACCTCGGAAACCTCATCTTCATTGACCTTCGGGACAGAAGCGGCATTTTACAGCTTGCCTTCGGCGACGGCACCGATAAAGAAACCTTTGAAAAGGCGGCGGCAGTCCGCGCGGAATACGTCCTTGAGGCAAAGGGTGTAATTCGCAGAAGAGAATCCGTCAACACGGAAATTCCCACCGGCGCGGTGGAGCTTTTCGTCACCGAGCTTTTCGTTCTGGCAAAGAGCCAGACCCCGCCCTTTGAAGTAAGCGACAACACCAACGCAAAGGAAGATTTGCGCCTTAAATACCGCTATCTTGACCTGCGCCGCGGCGAAATGCAGAATATTCTGATGATGCGCCACAAAATCGTAAAGACCGTTCGTGACTATTATGACGAAAACGGCTTTATGGAAATTGAAACCCCCGACCTTATCAAATCCACTCCCGAGGGCGCCCGCGACTACCTCGTTCCGTCCCGCGTTCACCCCGGCTGCTTCTACGCTTTGCCCCAAAGCCCCCAGCTTTACAAACAGCTTCTTATGATGTCCGGCTGCGACAGATATATGCAGATTGCCCGCTGCTTCCGCGACGAGGATCTTCGCGCAGACCGCCAGCCGGAATTTACCCAGATAGATATGGAAATGAGCTTTGTGGACGAAAACGACATTATGACCATGAACGAGGGCTTGGTAAAGCGCGTTTTCAAGGACGTTATGGGAATGGATATTGAAACTCCTTTCAAGCGCATGACCTGGGACGAAGCCATGAGCCGCTTCGGCTCCGACAAGCCCGACACCCGCTTTGGCATGGAGCTTTGCGACCTTTCCGACCTGCTTAAAAACTGCGGATTCAAGGTGTTCTCCGGCGCTTTGGAAAAAGGCTCGGTACGAGCCATCGTAGCAAAAAACGCCGTGCACACCCTCACCAGAAAGGAAATCGACAAGCTTACCGAAACCGTAAAGCTGTTTAAGGCGAAAGGCCTTGCCTGGACAAGACTTACCGAAGATGGCGAAACCTCCAGCTATGAAAAATTCCTTACCGAGGAAGAAAAAACCGCAATCCGCGAACGCCTCGGCGCCGAAACCGGCGACGTTATCTTCATAGTGGCGGATAACCGCAACGACATTGTGTTCAGCGCCCTCGGCGCCCTCCGTCTGGAGCTTGGACGCCGCCTTGACCTTATTCCCAAGGGCAAATTCAACTTCCTTTGGGTCACCGACTTCCCGCTGTTCGAGTGGTCGGACGAGGAAAACCGCTGGATGGCAATGCATCACCCCTTCACCTGCCCGCGCAAAGGCGACGAGGACAAGCTTATGACCGACCCCGGCGACTGCTACGCCCGCGCCTACGATATGGTGCTCAACGGCTGCGAGCTGGGCGGCGGCTCCATTCGTATCAACGATACCGAGGTTCAGGACAAGATGCTTCAGGCGCTGGGTCTTTCCGAAGAACGCGCCCAGGCGCGCTTCGGCTTCCTGCTTGAGGCGGAAAAATACGGCGTGCCGCCCCACGGCGGAATGGCGTTCGGCCTTGACCGCATGGTAATGCTCATGCTCGACCGCCCGTCCATCCGTGACGTCATCGCCTTCCCGAAGGTGCAGACCGCAACGGAGCTTATGACCATGTGCCCCACCGAGGTTGAGCAGAAAAACCTTGACGAGCTGCATATTGCCATAGTAAAAGAGGAAGAATAATTTTTACGAAGGGGGTCTTTCGTCCCGAAGGACGAAGGACCCTTTTAGCCTTCCCCTTTGGGGAAGGTGGCACGGAAGTGCGCCTTTGGAGCAGTTCCGTGACGGATGAGGGCCGCCCGACAACGACGGGCGTAACTTCAAAATCGGAGGCACATAATGCTTGAATATCTCTGTTCAAACAAAAATTGCAAAGAATATGCAAAAGAACTACGGAAAAATATGACCAAAGAAGAAAAACACCTTTGGTATGATTTTTTGAGGGGATATACTCCACAGTTCAAAAGGCAAAAAGCGATAGGAAATTATATACTTGATTTTTATTGTGAAAAGGCGCATATAGCAGTTGAGCTTGACGGAAGTCAGCATTATGAAACAAAGGCAAGGGAATATGACAGCAAAAGGACGGAATATCTGAATCACATCGGTATAGATGTTTTGCGCATTTTGAATAGAGATATAAACGAAGATTTTGAAAGTGCTTGCCGTTATATTGACGCTAAAATAAAAGAAAAAATAGGGTGAGAGGCATCGAATTACGCTCCGTTCCGGAGCGGCCCTCATCCGTCTTTCGTTTTCAGACAAGCCGAAAACGAAATCCACCTTCCCCATTGGGGAAGGCTGAAAAGGAGAAATTATGTCAGCATACGAATTTGAGCTTGTGGCGGCGCTGCGCGCCGCGGGCGCTTCCGTTTCCACGGCGGAAAGCTGCACCGGCGGCCTTGTGGCCGCAAGAATAACAAGCGTTTCCGGCGCTTCCGAAGCGTTCAAATACGGCGCCGTTACCTATTGCAACGAAGCAAAAAATAAAATACTCGGAGTAAAAAAAGAAACGCTGGATTCCTTCGGCGCGGTTTCCGCGGAAACGGCTGCCGAAATGGCCGCAGGCGTTCGCAAAATAATGAATGCCGAAATCGGCGTTTCCGTAACAGGGCTTGCCGGGCCGAACGGCGGCGAAGGCAAGCCCGTGGGGCTTGTTTATGTGGCGGTAAACAGCGATAATTACAGCGAAGTTACCGAAAATCACTTTTCCGGCGACAGAATATCCGTAAGAAATCAGGCGGCGGATAAGGCGCTGGAGCTTGCCCTTCGGGCGGCAAAAAAACTTGGAGAATAACAAAAATATGTTTGAATATGTACTTTTTGACCTTGACGGAACTCTCGGCGACCCATACGAGGGAATTACAAATTGTATAAAATATGCCCTTTCCTCCGTGGGAATTACCGAGGAAGACCCCGAAAAGCTGAAAAGCTATATCGGTCCGCCTCTGCGCGCGACCTTTGCGAAATACGGCTTTGACCCGGATATGTGCGAGGTGCTTACCGAAAAATACCGCGAGCTTTTCAACGTAAGCGGAATTCACCAAAGCGTAATGTACCCCGAAACGGCGGATATGCTAAAAACCCTGCATGAGCACGGAGTAAAAATCGCCCTTGCCTCCTGTAAGCCGGAAGAAGCCTGTCTTGTAATTTTAGAGGAGTACGGCGTGCTCAAATATTTTACCACCGTTGCCGGCGCAACCCTTGACAAAACCCTCGACAGCAAGCCGGAGATTATCAAAGTGGCTCTAAACCGCCTTGGCTATGGCAAAAAAGCTGATGAGCATGCGGTTATGGTGGGCGACAGAGATATGGATATAATCGGTGCTCACGAAAACGGAATAGCCGCCGTAGGCGCCGTTTACGGCTACGGCGGCGAAGCGGAGCTTCGCTTTGCCGGTGCGGATTACATAATAAACACCCCCGCGCAGCTGCTTGAAATCCTTCTTTGACATAAAGACGCCCCGGCATAAAGCACCGCCGCAGCCCGTGCGTGCTCAATTTGCCGAAATAACGCGCCGCAAATTTCGCCGCACCTTTGCACAAACATATTGAAAGGAAAATTTTTCGTGATTTTTAAGGACATCAACGAAATCAAAAGCCATATCAAAACCGGAATACCGCTGCCTTGCTATTTTGTTGCGGGCACGGATGACTATCGCCGCCGCAGCGTTGTCAACAGGCTTGCGGAAATCGCTTCCGGCAAAAGCGGCTTTGATATGCACAAATTTTCGGGAAATATTTCTGCGGATGCCCTTGCGGACGCCCTCTTTGAGGTAACCTTCGGCGGCGGCCGCCGCTGCGTCGTGGCAGAGGATATTCCTTTCAACTCAATCAGCGACAGGGAGTACAAAAAATTTGAGGAGCTTGTGGAGCAGGTCTGCTCTGCAAACGACGCCACGCTGATTTTGACCTTCGGTTCGGTAGATACCGCGCCGAAAAAGGAAGCGAAAAAGCGCGACCGCTTTACTCCGCTCAAGAAGCTTATTGATAAGCGCGGCGGGGGAGTTATGCAGTGCGACGCGCCCGCAAAGGCGGAGCTTTGCTCAATTATGGAAGCCACCGCAAGAAAATATCATTGCACCCTTGACCGCGGCCTTGCTCTATATCTTATCGACCGCTGCGGCGCGGACAGCGCGAACCTTTTGAACGAAGTAAGAAAAACTTCTGAATACCGCGGCAGCGGCGAAATTACAAAAGCGGATATCGACCTTATGACAAGCCCAACGCCGGATGCCCGGATTTATGACCTTGCGGCAAAAATTTCTGCCGGCGACCGCAGCGGAGCTTTTGCCGTTTTAGAAGAGCTTCGCACTGTCGGCGAAAAACCGTCGGCTGTGCTTTCGGCGCTTTCCGGCGCGTTTATAGATATGTACCGCGCTAAAACCGCACGGTCATGCGGAAAAACAAAGGCGGATATTGCAAGGGACTGGCCGCGCGCCTATGCCCGCCGCGACTTTGTCATTGATAAGGCGATGGCGTCGCAGCAAAGATACAGCGCCGCCGCGCTTCACGCCTGCCTTGACATTCTTCTGTCGGCAGAGCAGTCAATGAAGAGCACCGGCGCCGCAGACGACGTTATTTTGGATGAAGCGGTTGCGAAAATTTTCATCGCGGGCAGGGAAAACTTATGAGCGAACAACAAAGCCGCATTAAAATTAAGGAAACAATAATCGTCGAGGGAAAGTACGACAGAATCCGGCTTGCCTCGCTTTTTGATGCAAATATTCTTGAACTCGGCGGCTTTAATATATACAATAATAAAGAGCGATTGGCGCTCATCCGCCGAATGGCGGAGAAAAACGGCGTGATTATCCTTACGGATTCGGACTCTGCCGGCTTTCGGATTCGCCATTACCTTATGTCTGCCCTGCCGGTGGAAAACGTGAAAAACGTATATATTCCAAGCGTTCGCGGCAAGGAACGCCGCAAAATTCACCCTGGAAAAGAGAATCTTATCGGCGTTGAGGGCATGACCACCGAGGCAATGCTTCGCGCTTTTGCCGCCGCGGGAATAACTCCGGCGGGCGAAAAAGACGCAAAAACGCCGCTTACCACGGCATATCTTTATTCCATAGGGCTTTCCGGCGGTAAAAATTCCGCCGTGCTCAGAAAGAAAATTTGTGAACATTTTGATTTGCCGCCGCTGCTTTCGGCGTCGGCGCTTTGCCGTATTTTGCCGGTAATCACAGATTCGGACGAGCTTGAATCTGCCGTGAAAGAGATTAAAGAAACCTGTGCCACCGGCAAATAAGGCGCCGGTGCTCAAAACCGGCGCTTAAAAGCGGCGATACAAAACGACCGTGCTCAACGTGCTCAAAATATCGAAACAGAAAGGAGAGCTGTGCCCTTGCAATTCGGCAGCCTTACATTTTTATATCTTTTTCTTCCGGCGTCCCTTGCGGTTTTTAATATTGCGCCGAAAAAGCTGAAAAGCTGGGCGCTTACGGCAATTTCTGCGGCATTTGTCGCCCTTGCGCAATGGAAATACTTTCCGCTTTTTGCGGTGAGTATAATTTTTCAGTACGCAATGTCGGAATTTATGCGAAGGAACGACGAAAACGGTAAGAAAAAACGCTTCGTTTTTACTCTGGCTGTTACCATAAATATCCTTATGATGATTTTCTTTTCCGTGATGAATCAGATAAGCGGGCTGGAATTGCCCCTTGGGGTAATGGTAATTTCTTTCACCGCCATCGGATATTTTGTGGATATATATAAAGGCGAATCAGAATATATTCACTCTTTTCCGGATTTCGCCGTATTTCTCGGCTTTTTCGGAAAGCTGTTCCGCGGGCCGCTTGTGCGTGTAGGTCAAAGAAAATCCGGGCCATCTGCAGAGCGATTTTCCTTGAGAGAAACGGGAAAAGGGCTTTATCTTTTCCTGCGCGGCCTTGCAAAATACGTTCTGCTTGCGCTTCCGCTATCGCAAATGTACGGCGACCTTTCGGGCGCGGCGATAAGAGAAATTTCTGTTGTCGGCGCATGGATGAAAACGGTTACTCTCGGCATGATGATGTTCTATGACCTTTCGGGGTTCTGCGATATGGCAAGGGGTCTTGGCCGCTGCTTTGGAATTGAACTTCCGAAAAATTTCTACTTTCCGTTCCAAAGCCCAAGCGTTACGGATTTTCTTGACCGCTTTAATATGACGGTAACCGAATTTTTCCGCCACTATGTCTATGACAACCTGCGCACGAAAAAAGATTCGGCAATCCAGTTTGTGGTGGATACGCTGCTCATCTGTATGCTTTGCGGCGTCTGGTTCGGCGTGCGCATGAACTATGTCGCCTGGGGGCTTTACATTGCGGTGTTCATAATAATCGAGGGCGCTTTTCTTCGGAAAGCGCTGCTTAAAATTCCGCGTATTTTTGCAAGAATTTATACTTTTTGTATAACAATGCTCTCTATGACGATAATCTCAACGGAGGAAAGGGTGGGCATTCTGCCCACATTAAAGGCAATGATCGGTTTAGATACCGTTGCCATTACCGACGAGGTTTCATATATAATTTCCCAAAACGTGCTCGTGCTCGTCATAGGAATGTTCTTTCTTACAAGCGCGTTCAGCACTTTAATAAGGTTTATAAGCAAAAAAGCGCCGCCCGTTTATAATGTTTTTGCAGTTGCGGAAACTGCCGTTCTGCTTGTGCTGATAACCGGCGAGCTTATCTGAAAGGGAAGGGAGTGACTTTTCGTGAAAAGAGCATCGGCGCTGCTTGTTATAGCAATTTTTCTTTTTGCAAGCATATATACCGTTGCCGGAGCAACCAAAAAAGGCTTTGGAAACACTGTTTTTAACTTTGAAAAAACAGAAAAATCCCTTGCGGAAAGCGTGCCCTTCCGTGATGAAATTATTGCGCTTATGACGAAAATTCGCTTCGTTTCGGGCGTGCGCAGCTTCGGCGACATAATCATCGGAAGCGACGGAAGCCTTCTTAAAGATATGGAAAAGCCGCAAAGTGCGCTTTATAAAAGCGCCTGCGCCTATATTGAAGAATTCGCAAAGCAGGCCGAACCCGATGTTTACCTTATGCTTGTTCCCACGGCTTCCGTCATTCGCCAACAGGAGGTAAGCGCCTATACCGCGGCCGGATTTTTCAACCAACGGCATTATATCAACGAAATTTATGAAACAATCTACGGTTCTGTCAGAACGGTGGATGTTTATCAGGCGCTTTTTAACCGCAGAAACGAATACATTTATTACCATACGGAAGATTTGCCCACCGGACTCGGCGGCTATTATATTTACGGCAGCATTGCAGAGCGTCTTGGAATAACCCCGAAAGTTCTTTCTGATTTTTCGGTGGCGTATGTTCGCCAAAATTTTTACGGTTCGCTTGCCACACAGATAATAAGAGAATATTCTGCGCCGGATTTTGTGTCGCTGTATGAGGAAAGCTCCGGAAACAGCGGGAAAACCGTCGCTCACTATTATCCCGACAAAAGCGAAGACCTCTTGGACGGTCTTTATGCGCGCGATGAAAATTTTCCCGATGCAACGGATACGGTTTTCGGCGGCATAGCCGCTGTAACCGAAATAACCGACGATTTGCAGGAGGGAAAATCCCTGCTTGTTTTCTGCGACGACACGGCAAAAAGCTGGGTGCCCTTTATGACCGGGCATTATCAAAAAATAACTCTCGTTCGGCTTTCAGAAGCTTCGGAAGAACAGCTTTCGGCAATAAATGCCGAAAGCTATGACCAGATTGTTTTTGCTTACAGCACCGCAAATTTTGCCGAAGAGGATTTTTCAAAGCTCATAGGCAGCTGACGCCGGGAATACAATATGTATAAAAAAAGAGAGGCAAAGCCTCTCTTTTTTTCGTCTGCAAAAACGTACTTTTTCCGTGCGGTATGGGGCGGTTATTTAATATCCGTTACCTGATAGCCCTGGTCGGTAACGGCTTTTTTCAGAATATCGTCCGAAACCTCTTTTTCCAGCGTTACGACGGCAGTTCCGGAAGAAAGGCTTACCTCTGTGTTTTTGACGCCGTCAAGCGCGTCAAGGGCTTTTTTTACGTGCATTTCGCAGTGTCCGCACATCATACCTTCAATTTTTAAAGTTTTTTCCATTGTTTTTATCTCCTTTTCGGTTGTGATTTTCGGTTTATTTCCGGCTTTGCGGTCATGCCCGGAATCGTGTATATTAAAGAAATTCAGGCGCAGGGCGTTTGTGACCACGCTGAAGCTTGAAAGGCTCATTGCCGCCGCGGCGAACATCGGGTTAAGCTGCCAGCCGAGAACGCTTATAAATACGCCCGCCGCAAGGGGAATACCTATAATGTTATAGATAAACGCCCAGAACAGGTTTTCGTGAATGTTGCGAAGAGTTGCGCGGCTAAGGCGGATTGCCGCAGGAACGTCGGAAAGGCGGCTTTTCATCAGCACCACGTCCGCGGCGTCAATGGCGACGTCTGCGCCTGCGCCGATGGCTATGCCTATATCGGCGCCGGTAAGCGCCGGAGCGTCGTTGACCCCGTCGCCGACCATGACGACGGTCCCTTTTTGCTTAAGCCGGCGAATGGCGTCTTCCTTTCCGCCGGGAAGCACGCCGGCAATCACTTCGTCGACGCCGGCTTTCGCTCCGACGGCCTTTGCGGTGCGTTCGTTGTCGCCCGTAAGCATAACCACATAAATTCCCATATTCTGCATTTCTTTTATGGCCTGCGGGCTGTCCTCCTTGACAGTATCCGCAACGGCGATAATGCCGCAAAGCTCGCCTTCGCGCGCAAAGAAAAGCGGGGTTTTTCCTTCTTCCGAAAGCCGCTCGGACTGCGCCTTTATTTCATCCGGCACAGGGATTTGTCCGCTTATGAATTTATAGCTGCCGCCAAGCAGCGCGGCGGCGCCGTCATAGGCAGAAAGCCCGTTGCCCGGCAATGCCCTGAACTGCTCGACCTTGCCGGCGGAAATGCCTTCCTGCTCCGCCTTTTGGGTGACTGCCCGCGCAAGGGGGTGCTCGCTTTTTTGCTCCAGCGCATAGGCAACGGACAAAAGCTCGTTTTTGCTTTTGCCGTTTGCCGGAATTATATCCGTAACTTTCGGTTCTCCCCGCGTTATCGTTCCGGTTTTGTCAAGCGCGGCAATCCGCGCTTTTCCCGTTTTCTCAAGAGATACGGCCGTCTTGAAAAGAATTCCGTTTTTTGCTCCCACTCCGCTGCCTACCATAATGGCTACGGGCGTGGCAAGCCCAAGCGCGCAGGGGCAGCTGATTACCAATACGGAAATACCCCTCGCCAAAGCAAACCCCACTGTCTGACCGGCAATAAGCCATGCTGTTACGGTTATCGCTGCAATCGCAATAACGGCGGGAACAAACACCCCGGATACCTTGTCCGCAACCTTTGCAATGGGCGCTTTTGTGGCGGCGGCGTCGCTGACCATCTGAATAATCTGTGAAAGAGTTGTGTCTTCGCCGACCCTTGTGGCTTCACAGCGAAGAAATCCCGATTGATTCAGCGTTCCGGCGGAAACCGTGCTTCCCGCCGTTTTATCAACGGGTATACTCTCGCCCGTAAGCGTGGATTCGTCAACGGCGCTTTCACCGTCTTTAACAATTCCGTCTACCGGGATATTTTCGCCCGGGCGCACCACAAAAATGTCGCCCCTTGCCACCTGCTCAATCGGCACGGTTAGTTCGGTACCGTCCCTGTCGATTGTGGCAGTCTTTGGAGCCAGCTTCATAAGCCCTTTCAAAGCGTCGGTGGTCTTGCCTTTAGAGTGCGCCTCCAGCATTTTTCCAAGGGTTATAAGCGTAAGAATCATGGCGGCGGATTCAAAGTAAAACTCGTGCATATAGGACATTACGGCGTCCGCGTTGCCCTTGACCTGGGCGTCCGTCATGGCAAAAAGTGCAAAGGTGCTGTAACCAAAGGCCGCCGCAGCGCCAAGCGCAACCAAAGCGTCCATGTTCGGCGCACGGTGCCAAAGGCTTTTAAACCCGCTGATAAAAAACTTCTGATTGATAACCATGATTATAACCGTAAGAAGTAGCTGCAAAAGCCCCATTGCCACATGGTTGTTGTCAAAGAAAGGCGGCAGGGGGCAGCCCCACATCATATGCCCCATAGAAACATACATAAGAACGATTAAAAAGCCGACAGAGGCAATAAGCCGCTTTTTAAGCGCGGGGGTTTCCTTGTCTTTAAGCGTTTCCTCTTCGGAAAAAGGCTGTATGCTCCGCTTTTTGCCTGTTTTTTTCGGCGCCGCGTCATATCCCGCAAGGCGAACCGCCGCTATTATCTCATCGGCGCCGGCGGCTCCCTCCACGCCCATAGAATTAGTCAGCAGGCTGACCGAGCATGAGGTTACGCCCCTTACGCCCGAAACCGCCTTTTCCACCCGCGAAGCGCACGCGGCGCAGCTCATACCTGTTACTGTATATTGCTCCATAGTTTGTTTAAAGTTTCTCCTTTTATTTCATCAGTTTTTGCAGAGTTGCCACAAGCTCGTCGATGACTTCGTCCTTGCCTTCGCGGATATCTCTGGCAACACAGCCACGGATATGTCTTGCCAGCAGCTCTTTGTTAAAAGAGTTCACCGCCGCGTTTACGGCTGCGGACTGCACCAGAATATCCGCGCAGTAGGCGTTTTTTTCCACCATTTTGCGAATTCCGCGAATCTGCCCTTCAATCCGGTTCAGGCGGTTAATCAGCTTTTTGCGCTCTTCTTCCGAACGGTCCGTTGTTTTGTTGCAGCATTCGCAAGTTTCTTTCCGGTTCATAAGTATCATCCTTTCATACCCGGGTAGGGTATTATCATTATATACCCTTGCGGGGTATATGTCAATAGAAGGCGGCGGCCGTTAAGCAAAAAAATACGCCGCCGCGACATATTTTCAAAGCGCAAAGCAGCTTTCCCGCCGCTTTTGCATAAAAAATAGTTCGGATTATTAGGCTTCCGAAATTTTTAAGGATTTATTCGTTTATCTTAACAAACTTCTTGAATTTTCCTCCGCAATATAAAATACGGCAATATAACCGGCGAAATTTTTGCGGATGCTTTTGCCGTATGCCGGGCGCGTATGCGAAAAACAGCGAAAAAACCGCCCGCCCCAAAGCCGAATGTACCGCGGCGGCAGAGAAAGCCGTGCGGGGAAGCCCCGCTAAAGCCCGCCGCCGGGCGGGGAAGCCCCGCCAAAGCCCGCCGCCGGGCGGGGCGACCCGCCAAAGCCCACCGCCGGGCGGGGAAGCCCCTCCAAAGCGCCGCCGTGCGGGGAAGCCCGCCAAAGCCCGCCGCCGTGCGGGGAAGCCCCGCCAAAGCCGCCGCCGTGCGGGGAAGCCCCGCCAAAGCCCGCCGCCGTGCGGGGAAGCCCCGCCAAAGCCCGCCGCCGTGCGGGGAAGCCCGCCAAAGCCGCCGCCGTGCGGGGAAGCCCCGCAAAAGCCCGCCGACGTGCGGGGAAGCCCCGCCAAAGTTCGCCGCCGTGCGGGGAAGCCCCGCCAAAGCGCCGCCGGGCAGAGCAACCCGCCAAAGCCCGCCGCCGTGCGGGGAAGCCCCGCCAAACCCCGCCGCCGTGCGGGGAAGCCCCGCCAAAGCGCCCCCTTGCGGCGAACAGGGCGGAATATAAAAAAAGCGGCGGGTCGTATGACCCGCCGTTTGCGTGGTTTATATTCGTCAGCTTGCTCAAAACTAACATTTCTCTTGCTCTGGTTATATAATACGGTTCGTATGTGTCGGTTTTGTGATGAAACGGAAACCCTGCGGTTACAGTTAAGAACCGGTTTGGTTAAACTTTTAAGGTGTCGCTTTTACCTTTTGTAAGAATTTCGTTTATAGCGGAAATTTCCTTTTCGGGAAGCTTGCACACCGCCCTGTCATAGGTCAAAATTCCGTTCTGTTCGTCCTCAACGTCGGAAAGCTGGGTATAAACGGCGGCGCAAAGCCCGTTTTCCGCCGCCGGAATAATCTCGTTTCGGTAAAGGCGGCAAAAAGCGTCTGCAAGCTTTTCCGGCGTCGCGAACCGCCGATAGCCATAGTCGGCGTCGTTAAAGCAATGCCCCGCAATATGGCAGTTATATCCGCCGAACTCGCTTAAAACCACGGCGCGGCGGTCGTGAACCATTTTGAACGGGCGGAAGTAAACGTGAAGGCTTAAAAGCTCGCCGTCGCCCTGGTCGTGCCAGCCGCTTGCAATGTCAATGCTTCGTGTTTTGTCGAGGGCGGAAAGCCTTTCAAAGGCTTTCCTGCTGTCGAACTGACCCCAGCCTTCGTTGAAAATGCACCAAAGGGCAATGCACGGGCAGTTATACAGGTGGCGGACCGTGCCCTCCATATCAAGCAAAAATTCCCGGCGTCCCTCGGCGTCGCGGCGGCCGAAAAAGCCGTATCTGTCGTCCCGCAGCTTTGTTACTCCAAGGGTGGAAAGGGCGGATTTAAGCATAAAGTGCCGCATTACGCCGCCGCTTACCATGTCCTGCCACACAAGCATGCCAAGGCGGTCGCAGTGATAGTACCACCGCAGCGGCTCAATTTTTATGTGCTTTCGCAGCATATTAAAGCCAAGGCGCTTCATAGCGCAAATATCCTCAATCATAGCCTCGTCAGAGGGCGCGGTATAAAGTCCGTCGGGCCAGTACCCCTGGTCGAGCACGCCGCTGTGAAAAAGCGGCTTTCCGTTGAGCACAAGACGCATAACCCCGTGCTCATCCTGCCGAACGGCAAATTCGCGCATGGCAAAATAGCTTGTAACCTCGTCCTCGCCCAGGGTGATTTTCACGTCGTAAAGAAACGGGTCGTTTGGGCTCCACGGATGGAACGGGTGAAAGACGTTGGTTTTGAGCACGGCTTTTCCGCTTTCGTCCGTCCAATCTTCGGCAATAACCCTGCCGTGCTCATAAATTACGATATTCGCCATTTCGGGGTCTTTTGCCGAAATTTCAAACAAAACCTCGCCGTTTTGAAAAAACGGGGTGATTTTCAGATTTTCTATGTAGTTTTCCGGCGCTTCTTCAAGCCAGACCGTCTGCCATATTCCGCTTTGGGCGGTGTACCAGATTCCGCCGCGCTTCAATGCCTGTTTTCCGTTTGCGTGGTAAGAGCTGTCTGAAAAATCCTGCACGCAAAGCGTGAGCACGTTCTCTCCGTCCTTGAGCACGGAAGCTATATCAAATGAAAAGGGAAGATAGCCGCCGCGGTGACTGCCTATGCTCACGCCGTTAAGAAAGACTTCGCACCTCTCGTCTACGGCGCCGAAATGAAGAATAACGTGCGCTTTGGGCGCGCCCTCGTAAACAAAAGAAAGCCGGTAATGAAGAAATTCATCGGGAAGAATATTGCGCATAACGCCGGAAAGGGGCGCTTCCGGCGAAAATGGAACAAGAATTTTGCCGTCGTAATTCTCCGGCTCTTCGGCGGATTTTGTAACGGCATAATCCCAATATCCGTTTAGGCTCCGCCAGCCGCCTCGAACAAGCTGCGGTCTCGGGTATTCCGAAAGCACGTTTTTGGGGTCAAGATTTTTGCCCCATTTGGTATAAAGCAGGCAATTTTCCATAGCTCCTCCGTACAAAAACGCCCCTTCGGCGGAAGGGGCGCGCTGTTTTTAAAGTCCGGCGGTGATTACAAGCGCCACCACCGCAAGCCCAAGCGCAAAAATCACCCAAAGGGCGGCGCCACGGGGCTTTCTGATTTTGAATTTAAGAATAAACGCCGCAGCCACGGCAAAAAGCGCAACCTGATAAACGGGCAAAAGCGCCGCGCCAAGAAGATCCTTCAATCCGTAAATAAGCGGAAAAAGCATTGCCGCCGCTGTTACCGGAAGCCCGTAATAGGTTTTTCTGCTGCCGTTTTCATTTTTCTGGCGCATAATTTCGTCCACGTTGAAATATGCAAGGCGGATTATGGCGCAGATAATGTAAAGCACCGCGGAAACAAAGAAAAATCCGCCGGAAAGCCCCAGCCCATAGCCGATTGCCACGGGCAAAACGCCGAAGCTTATAAGGTCGCAAAGGGAATCTATCTGAATTCCGAAGTTTTTTTCCGCTTCGTTCCTTTTCATTGTGGAAGCGATTTTTCCGTCAAACATATCCGTAGCGCCGGCAAAAAGCAGACAGATTACGCCCCAAAAAGGGTGCCCGCCGGCGGAAAAGAAAATTCCGCAGACGGCGGCAGCCGCGCCGGCATATGTAAGCCAGACCGTGTAGTTGTAAAAACCGACAAGCTTCATAATAATCCCCTTTAGAATGTTGATTTGTTCACAAATTTAAAATATAATTAAGTTATTATATATTAAAATATATTAAAACATGAGATAAAATTTACTTTATAATAATAACACAAAACTTTTATTATTACAAATTAAATTTTATTGCTGAAAGGAGAACCCTTAATTTGAGCAGCTTTGTAAGCTTTAAAGACGTCTGCAAGCGCTATACCATGGGCGAAGTTACAATCACCGCTTCGGATCATGTCAGCTTTGATATTGAAAAGGGCGAGTTTGTGGTAATTGTCGGGCCCTCCGGCGCGGGAAAAACCACAATACTCAATATGCTCGGCGGAATGGACACGGTAACGGAAGGCGACATAATTGTCGACGGAAATAATGTTGCAAGATATAACAACAAGGAGCTTATAACCTATCGCCGCTATGACATAGGCTTTGTTTTCCAGTTCTATAACCTGATACAGAACCTTACCGCCAAGGAGAACGTGGAGCTTGCTTCGCAGATATGCAAAAACCCCCTTGACCCGGACACGGTGCTCAAGCAGGTGGGACTTGAAAAGCGCGAAAACAACTTTCCCGCCCAGCTTTCGGGCGGCGAACAGCAACGCGTGGCGATAGCCCGCGCCCTCGCCAAAAACCCGAAAATTCTGCTCTGCGACGAGCCCACCGGCGCTTTGGATTACGTTACCGGCAAGCAGATTCTAAAGCTTTTGCAGGATTGCTGCCGCCAAAACGGAATGACGGTAATTGTAATTACCCACAACCTTGCGCTTACCCCTATGGCAGACAAGGTAATCCATATAAACAGCAGCAAGGTCACCGGAATTGAAATAAACGAAAATCCCACTCCGGTTGAAGAAATCGAATGGTAATTGAAAGGAGGATCGGCGCTTTTGAAGTCGGCGCTGTTTAAAGATATAGTAAGAGAAATAAAGCGCACAAAAAGCCGCTTTTTTTCAATTTTTGCAATAATCGCTTTAGGAGCGGGCTTCTTTTCGGGATTAAAGGCCGCCTGCCCGGATATGCTTGCCACTCAGGAAAGCTATTTTAAAGACAATAACCTTATGGATATTCATCTGCTTTCAACCTACGGCTTTGATGACGGAGATATGGAAGCTATACGGAACGTTGAAGGCATAAAAGGAATTTATCCAACCTATTCAAAGGATGTTTTTGTAAAAAACGACAGAAACGCAAACCTTATAGCAAAGGTTATTGCTCTGCCCGACGATACTACGGCGGAGTTTGCCGACAAAACCATAGACGAGCCCGTTGTGCTTGAAGGGCGCCTTCCGCAAAACGCGAACGAGTGCGTCGTGGAAAAGCACGCCCAGCTTCGCACCGTGTTCAACATAGGCGACACCGTAAGCGTATATACAACAGATGCCTCCGACCCCATCGGCGATTCCCTTGTGCGCGACAGCTGGACTGTGGTAGGCGTCGTGATGAACCCGCGGTACATAAGCTATGAGCGCGGCAACACCTCCATAGGCGACGGTTCCATTGACACGTATATCATGGTGCCGGAAAGCAACTTTTGCTATGAAGTCTATACGGACATTTTCATTACAATGGAAAACGTTTCGGCATACGGCGCCTTTGACGACGGCTATTGGGAAGTTATGGATAAGGACGTCGAGGAATTTGAAGGCATAGCCGATGTAAGAAAGGAAGAACGCTTTGCCGAAATAAAGGATGAAGCGGAAGAAAAGCTTGCCGATGCAAAGCAAAAGCTTGCCGACGGCGAAAAAGAGGCGAACGAAAAGCTCACCGATGCGAAAAACACCCTTGACGACGCCCGAAAGAAGCTTGTAAAAGGCGAAAGAGAGCTTAAAAAGGGCTGGAAGCAGTACAACGATGGCAGGGAACAGTACAACGAGGGTAAAAAGGAGTTCGACGAAAAAATCGCCGACGCAGAACGCCGGATTGCCGAAGCGGAGCAGCAGCTTGCAGACGGCTGGGCGCAGTACAACGCCGGAGTGAAGAAAATCACCGAGGAAGTTGAAAAATCCATTCAGGACATACTCGACAAGTATTCAAGGGAACAGATTGAAGAAAAAATCGAGGAGATAAAAAAGGCCATTGAGGCGGGGCAAGGCTCGCCGGAGATGGAAAAGCTGCTGGAGGAGCTTGAGGAGGATTTGAAGCAGATAGAGAATCTGCCGGAAAAAATCGAGCAGGCAATCGCCGGCGCGAAGGAACTTAAAGAGGCGAAGGAACAGCTCGATAAAGCCGGAGAGCAGCTTAACAGCGCAAAGCTTTGGCTCGGCGTTGAGAAAGAAAACGGTCAAAAGCAGCTTGACGAAGCCGCCGCGGAATTAAAAAAGGCATATAAGAAGCTTAAAGACAGCGAACAGGAGCTTTCCGACGGGTGGAAAGAATATAACGACGGTCTTGCCGAGTATGAAGAAGCAAAGGCAAAGGCAGAAAAAGAAATATCCGACGCAAAGCAGGAAATTCTTGATGCCGAAAAAGAGGTGGCAAAGCTTAAAAAGCCCACCTGGTACGTCTTTACCAGAAAGGATAACCCCGGCTTCAGCACATACGAAAGCGACGCTTACCGCATTGAAAGCGTGTGCAAAATCTTCCCGGTATTCTTCTTTTTGGTGGCAATTCTTGTCTGCCTTACCACAATGACCAGAATGGTGGAGGAAGAACGCACCCAGATAGGCACGCTTAAGGCTCTTGGCTATTCAAAGGCGGCAATCGCTTCAAAATTCATCGTATATTCCGCGCTGGCAAGCCTTTCGGGCGCCGTTGTGGGCATTGCCGCGGGTTCGGTGGTTTTTCCGACGGTAATTTACAGCGCATATGAAATGCTTTATAAAACCCCGTCGCTTAAGCTTGAGCCGATGCCGTTTATCTGGGCGGCTGTAACCCTGTGCGCCCTTGTGTGCACAACGGCGGCGGCCCTTATGGCGTGCATGGCGGAGCTTCGTTCCAACCCGGCTTCGCTTATGCGCCCAAAGGCGCCGAAGGCAGGCAAGCGCGTACTTCTTGAAAAAATTCCGTTTATATGGAAGCGGCTTAGCTTTACTAAAAAAGTTACCGTGCGCAACCTTTTCCGCTATAAAAAGCGCATTTTTATGACAATACTCGGAATTGCGGGCTGTACGGCCCTTACCATGGCGGGCTTTGGAATATATTCTTCCATTTCCGTAATACTGGATAAGCAATACAGCGAAATTTTTAACTATGACCTTATTGTCGCCCTGGATTCCGATTCCGGCGAATATACCCTTGAACAGGTGGATAAAGCCCTTGAAGAGGACGAAAACGCCAAGGAAAACATTGAAGTGTATATGAAGAGCATTTCCTATGAAGGAATAGGCGACACTTCGCTTATGGTTCCGAAAGACACCGAAAGATTTGCCGGAATAGTTACCATCAAAGATATTAACACGGGCGAACGGTATAAGCTTACCGACGACGGCGTCATAATTACGGAACGCTTTTCGGAGCTTTCAGGGCTTTCCGCCGGCGACGAATTCACGTTCACCTGCGGCGGAGAGAAAATGACGGCAAAAATTACCGCCGTTGCGGAAAACTATACCCTTCACTTCGTTTATATGACGGAGGGGCTTTATGAAAAGCTTTGCGGAGCAAAGCCCGCGTATAACACTTACTTTACCGTTATGAACGACACCGGCGAAGAGGCGCAGAAAGAGCTTGGCGAAAAGCTTATGGCTATGGAAGGGGTTCAGGCGCTTTCCTTCGTCAAGGATACGCGCGAATCCTTCGGCAACACGGTAAAAAACCTTAACTATGTTGTGGCGCTGATAATTGTTTCCGCCGCCGCGCTGGCGTTTGTGGTGCTTTATAACCTTACCAACATCAATATTACGGAGCGCATACGCGAAATTGCCACAATAAAGGTTCTCGGCTTTTACGACAGCGAAGTTTCCTCCTATGTTTTCCGCGAAAACATTCTGCTTACGCTCATCGGCGACGCCGTCGGCCTTGTGGCGGGAATCTGGCTTCACAAATTCGTAATTCAGGTGGCGCAGACCGACTCCGTCATGTTCGGTCGGAACCTTCCGTTCTGGTGCTTTGCCGCCGCTTTTGTAATGACAGTTATTTTTGCGCTTATGGTCGATTTCATCATGCATTTCCGCCTTAAAAAAATAAGTATGGTCGAATCGCTGAAATCGGTGGAATAACCGTAAAATTTTTAAAAAAAACTGCAATAACATCTTTCTTTTTCACAAAATGCGTGATATAATTTATTCATTGAAAAATATAGGGAGGGCTTTGCCATGCTCAGAATCGAAGACCAAATTGAAAACTCTACCGCGATGATCAAAACCGCCGATTATATTGAATCTCAGATTCGCAAAATCAACAGCGATGATGGCGGCGTAGCCGACCGTTTTGTAGAAATCGCCAAAGAAGCCGTTGAAAAAATGCGCGACGCCATGAGAGAGGGCGGCATCATCAAATAATATATTTTCCCCAAAGGCAGAATATAAATCATTTTAAAAAGTCCGGCTTGTACCGGACTTTTTTTCTGCGGCTTTATAAAAAACGACCGCCGGCAACAGATTTACAGTCTGCCGCATTGAATTGTACGCAAAGCCTTTCGGGGCGCTAAAAGCCGCCCCTTTCGGCGGCGCTTAATTGCCGCAGGACGGAATCATATAAAAAAAGGCGCGCCGCAAAATCGCCGCTGCGAAATACGGTGCGCTTTTTTCCGTTATACTTTAGTATGTCCGCCGCAAAGCGGCGAACAGCAACCTGCCCGCCATGCGGGCGGACTTTTTTTCTGCGGCTTTATAAAAAACGCCCGCCGGCAACAGATTTACAGTCTGCCGCATTGAATTGTACGCAAAGCCTTTCATGGCGCTCAAAGCCGCCCTTTTCGGCGGCGCTTAATTGCCGCAGGGTCGGAAGCATATAAAAAAGGCGCGCCGCAAAATCGCCGCTGCGAAATACGGTGCGCCTTTTTCCGTTATACTTTAGTATGTCCGCCGCAAAGCGGCGAACAGCAACCGCCCGCTATGCGGGCGGACTTTTTTTCTGCGGCTTTATAAAAAACGCCCGCCGGCAACAGATTTACAGTCTGCCGCCTTGAATTGCACGCAAAGCCTTTCATGGCGCTAAAAGCCGCCCTTTTCGGCGGCGCTTAATTGCCGCAGGACGGAAACATATAAAAAAGGCGCGCCGCAAAATCGCCGCTGCAAAATACGGTGCGCCTTTTTCCGTTATACTTTAGTATGTCCGCCGCAAAGCGGCGAACAGCAACCTGCCCGCCATGCGGATTTTTATTCTGCGGCTTTATAAAAAACGCCCGCCGGCAACAGATTTACAGTCTGCCGCCTTGAATTGTGCGCCAAGCCTTTCGGGGCGCTCAAAGCCGCCCTTTTCGGCGGCGCTTAATTGCCGCAGGACGGAATCATATAAAAAAAGGCGCGCCGCAAAATCGCTGCTGCGAAATACGGTGAGCCTTTTTCCGTTATTATTTTTCATTCAAAATCCAAGCATGCCCGCGCCTATAATTCCCGCCTTGTTGCCAAGAGAGGCTTTTATCACTTTGGGCGGCTCGACGCTTTCGTGGGAATAGCAAAGCTCTGCCACCTTTTCGTTGAGCGGGTCGATAAGCGAAGCGCCCTGGTTGCTTACTCCGCCGCCGAGAATTACAACTTCCGGCCGGAACACGTTGATAAAGCCTGAAATTCCGTCTGCAAGATAGGATATATATTGCTCCACCACCGCCGCGCCCACAGCGTCGCCCATGTCCGCAGCGTCAAAGGCGGTGCGTCCGCCCACCTTGCCAAGGTCGCCGCCGCACATTTCCCATATAAGGGATTCCGGGTGCGCTGCTGCGGCTTCGCGGGTCTGGCGCTTAAGCGCCGGGGCGGAACAGTAAGCCTCAAAACAGCCCTTTTTTCCGCAGCCGCAGCGAATTCCGCCGTGCACCAGCGGAACGTGGCCGAATTCTCCGGAATAGGGGCCGAACCCTTTAAACAGCTTTCCTTCAGAAACTATTGCGCCGCCGACGCCTGTTCCCAGGGTGAGCATGAGCATGCTCAAAAAGTTTTTGCCTGCGCCGAAGTGATATTCGCCAAGGGCGGCGCAATCCGCGTCGTTGGCAAGAAAAACCGAAAGACCGGTTTCTTCCTCAAGAATACCGGCAAGGTCGATATTTCTCCAGAATATGTTGGGCGCGAAAAGAACGGGGCCTTTTTCGCCGCTGCATATGCCGGGAATTCCCACCCCGACAAAGGAAAGATCGGAAACTTTCATATCCGCGCCTTGTGCGCCAAGGCGGATTGCAAATGCAATTTGAGAGATAAGTCCCTCTGCGCAGGAGGCGTCCTCTACGGGGACGGAAGAGCTGCTGATAAGCGTTCCGTCCTCGCCGACTATTCCTACGCCGATGTTTGTGCCGCCAAGGTCGATTGCTGCCGAATATTTCATAATCTCAACTCCTGTTATTCAAAGAAAAGGTTTCTTTGGCGGTGCACCTGCACGCTTAAAAGCAGACCGACGCCAAGATATGTTATACAGACGGAGGTTCCGCCCGCACTTAAAAACGGAAGCGTTATTCCAATTACGGGAAGCGCGCTTACGCACATTCCGATGTTGATAAGGCACTGCGAAAAAAACATGGCAAAAAAGCCGTAGCATATGTATGCACCAAGGGGGTCATAGGCGGTGCGCGCGTTGACTATGGCGCGAAGGCAGATTCCGCAAAGCGCCGCCACCACCACCATTGTGCCCACAAAGCCAAGCGCCTGCCCGATAAACGAAAAGATAAAGTCGTTGTGCATCATCGGAACGTAAAAATAGTCCTTCTGAAAAAGCCCCTTGCCCAAAAGTTGACCCAGACCAATGGAAATAAGTCCGCGGCTTTGCTGATAATCGTCCACCGCCGTGGCGTTGTATTCGGAAAAATAAAGGGCAAGAAAGCGCCCCCGCTGGTCGTCGGTAAGCAGATACTGCCACGCAATGGGCACTGCCACGGCAAGCAAAGCTATGCCCGCAAGCATATATTTCCAGTCAATTCCCGCGGCAAAAAGCATTACAATAAAAATGAACGCGAAAACAATGGCGGTGCCGTCGTCGCCCTGAAAGTGAATAAGCAATATGGGAAAAGCTCCGTGGGCGCAAAGCAAAAGCACGTTAAGAGGCTTGTTGATTTCGCTTCTGACCTTTGAAAGGTGATAGGCAAAGCTCATTATAAAGCATATTTTCAAAAGCTCGGACGGCTGAAACGTAAGACCGAAGGGCAGACGCAGCCAGGCTTTGTCGTCAACGCTTTCGTCAACCTGAAGCCCCACGAAAAACGTAAGCACCACAAGAAAAACCGATATCGGTATGTACAGCTTCCAAAGCTTGACAATAAAATGATAATCTATATTTGAAATGATAACCGCCGCCCCAAGACCTAGGAACATTGCGGCAAGCTGAACAATACAGGTTCTTTCCGTAAGGCGCAGGGTCTGTGCAAGGTCGGACTGATAAAGGCTGTAAAGCAAAAGCACGCTAAGCGTCGACAAAAACACGCAAAAAACAAGCAGCCATTTATCAACGGTTTTAAGATATTTTTTTATCGCTCTTCTTAACTTCTGCACTCTGCGCCTCCTTTATTTTTTATGATAATCAAGCATTATATAATATTATAACATTATAATTTATTTTTGTAAACGCCGTAAAAAAGGCTTTTTTCTTAAGTTTTTATGAAAGAAAAGAGAAAAAAGCTTGGCGCCGGCGGCAGTTTCTTGTTGTTTCTTTGCTTTCTTCGTCGTAAAGGCTGATTTTAAGCCGCCTTTGTTTAAAGTTTTTTGGTGACTATTCTCTATTGTAAAAAGAAACGATGTATGATATCATATAAATTTAGAATATGGGTAAAAAGGGGTGAACTGCGCCTTGCAAAGCTTTATATCGCGCTCCGAAAAGGATACGGCGGATTTTGCGCGCGAATTTGCAAAGACTTTGCGCCCGGGGGATATAGTCGCATTTTTCGGCGGGCTGGGCGCAGGCAAAACCACCTTTACCAGATATATGTGCGAAGCGCTTGACTGCCGCGACGATGTTTCAAGCCCTACCTTTGCGCTTGTGCACTGCTATCGGGCAAAATTTCCCATATACCACTTTGATATGTACCGCATAAACGGGTTTGACAACCTTTATTCAACGGGCTTTTTCGACTATCTTGACGCGGGCGGCGTGCTTGTAATCGAGTGGAGCGAAAATGTGCTTGAATTTTTGCCGAAGGATATGATTCGCGTGGACATAAAGCGCATAAGCGATAACGAACGCGAAATTACCGTGAAAAGGGGAGAGGAAGAATGAAGATACTCGGCTTTGACACCGCTGCAAAGACCGCTTCCGTCGCGCTGACGGAGGGCGGACGCCTTGTTTCCGAATTTTATCTCGACAGCGGCTTTACACATAGCGAAACCGTCCTCCCCATGGCAAAGGCTCTGCTTGAAATCGCCGGAACCAAGCCGGAAGAAATTGATGTGTTTGCCGTAAACTGCGGGCCGGGTTCTTTTACCGGGCTTCGTATCGGCATTGCCGCAGTAAAGGCTATGGCGATGAGCCTTAAAAAGCCCTGCGCAGCCGTTTCAACTCTTGAAGCGCTTGCGGAAAACCTTATTGAAAGCAAAGGCGTAATCTGCCCCGTTATGGACGCCCGCTGCAACCAGATGTATACCGCCTTTTTTAAGAGCGACGGAGAAACGCTTTCCCGCATTTGCGACGACAGAACCGTTTCCACCGACGCTCTTTTTGAGGATATAGAGAAAATTTTTGCCGAAAGCGGCGAAAAGATAATGCTTGTGGGCGACGGCGCCGAGCTTTGCGCCCGGCGCTTTGAAAGCGGGCATATCTCCGTTGCGCCGCCGCAGCTTATAAAGGGGCACGCCTTCAGCGTGTGCCGCGTTGCCGAAAGAATAAGCGGAGAAAACGCCCTTGTAACGGCAGAGGCGCTTGTTCCCAATTATCTTAAGCTTGCCCAGGCAGAAAAAGAAAAATTAGAGAAAGAGGGTAAATTATGATTGCAATCGGCTCCGACCACGGCGGCTATCTTCTTAAAGAAGAAATCAAAAAGCACCTTAAGGAAAAAGGGTACGAATTCAAAGATTTCGGAACGGACAGCACCGCTTCCTGCGACTATCCCGTATATGCCGAAAAGGTGTGCCGCGCAGTTCAGTCCGGCGAATGCGAAAAGGGAATTCTCATCTGCGGCACCGGAATCGGAATGAGCATGTGCGCCAACAAATGCAAAGGAATCCGCGCGGCAGTCTGCGGCGACCACTTTTCCGCGGAGTTTACAAGAAAACACAATAACGCAAATGTGCTTTGCCTCGGCGCGCGGGTAATCGGCGCCGGCGTTGCAATGCAGCTTGTGGATATATTCCTTACCACGGAATACGAAGGCGGCCGCCACGAAAAGCGCGTTGAAATGATGATGCAGCTTGAAAACGAGTAATTCCGATACCCCATATACCCAATTTCGGTTTTGATAAAATTTATAACCACAGCGCAAATATCCCCCGCCTATAAAGGCGCCGGGTTTTATCAAAAGCTTTCGTTCGGGCTTTTTCAATTCCCCGCGGAAACTTCTGGAAGCCAACGCTCCTTTGCGCCCACCGTAACCGTTCGCAGGCTCTGCTCAATAAAAGCAAGGCAGAGCGCTGCTCCAATTTAAATATTTTTTTCAAGGAGGAACAGCATATGTCCAAACAGCCTATCGTTCTCGACCACCCGCTTATCCAGCACAAACTTTCCATTCTTCGCCGTGAAGAAACCGACACCAAAACCTTCCGCGAGCTTATCACCGAAATCGCTATGCTCATGTGCTTTGAAGCAACCCGCGACCTTGAAACCGAGGATGTGGAAATCGAAACCCCCGTTGCAAAATGCGTAGCAAAACAGCTTAAAGGCAAACAGCCCGCCATAGTTCCGATTCTTCGCGCCGGTATCGGTATGGTTGACGGTATGCTCAACCTTCTTCCTCAGGCAAGAGTCGGTCACATCGGTCTTTACCGCGACCCCGAAACCTGCAAGCCTGTTGAATATTACTGCAAGCTGCCGGACGACATTGCAGAGCGCGAGGTTTTCGTTGTCGACCCCATGCTTGCCACCGGCGGCAGCGCCATTGACGCCATAAGCCAGATTAAAAAGCGCGGCGTAACCCGTATCCGCTTTATGTGCACCATAGCCGCTCCGGAAGGTCTTGCCGCCCTTCAGGAAGCGCACCCCGACGTACAGATTTACTGCGCCGCCTGCGACAGCCACCTCAACGAGCA
This sequence comes from Oscillospiraceae bacterium, assembly GCA_004556975.1. Taxonomy (GTDB): domain Bacteria; phylum Bacillota; class Clostridia; order Oscillospirales; family Ruminococcaceae; genus UMGS1668. The sequence continues at coordinate 89,619 of SFFD01000002.1, forward strand.
CAATTACATTGTTCCCGGTCTCGGCGACGCCGGCGACCGTATCTTCGGCACAAAATAATGAAGATTATGGCAGTTGATTTCGGCGACGCGCGCACCGGCCTTGCCATATGCGACAAAACGGAGCTTTTGGCGTCGCCTGTTGGCGTTATTCACGAAAAACGCTTTGAGCACGCAGTGGAAAAGGTTGCCGCAGCCGCGGCTGAAAACAGGGCGGAGGCGGTTATCGTCGGCCTGCCCCTTAATATGAACGGCTCCGAAGGCCCTCGGGCGGAACTTTGCCGTAATTTTGCCGAGCAGCTTTCAAGCAGAGTAAACGTACCCGTAAGAATGTGGGACGAGCGTCAGACCACCGTTTCCGCCGCGGGGTATCTTAACCAAACGGATACCCGCGGCAAAAAGCGCAAAGAAGTGATTGACGCCGTTGCAGCGGTAATCATTCTTGACAGCTATCTTCAGTGGCGAAAAAACCACCCGGAAGAATTTTAACAAAAAAGCCCGTCTGAAAAGCCGGGCTTTTTTTCATGCGGCGTTTCCGCCCCCGCTGTGCCGGCACAAAAATATCCCGCAGCCAAAAGGCGGCGGGATATTTTTTTAATCTATCTTTCGTGAATTTTTTCGTAAAGCACCGCGGCGGAATTGCCTATGCCAAGGGCTTTTGCCGCTTCGCTCATTTTTTCAAGGCGCTCGCCGTCGGAAAGCAGCTCTATGCAAAGTGCGGCAAGCCCTTCCGGCGTTTCCGCCGTTGCGGCAGCGCCGCATTCCGTAAAGAATTTAAGGTTGGGCGCTTCACAGCCGCCGACGGCGTTCACCAAAACCATGGGCAGCCCCTTCACCGCGGCTTCCGTAGTGCTTATGCCGCCCGGCTTTGTAAGATAAAGGTCGGCGCTGTCCATAAGCAGCGAGATATTTTTGGTATATCCGCGGATACTTACATTGCCAAAGGCAACATATTCGTCGGCAAGACGGCGGAAAAGCCGCTTGTTTGTGCCGCATATTACCGTAACCTCGCAATCGGCCGGAAGGTTTTCCGAAATATCTTTAAGAATCTTTTTAATGGGGCCGCAGCCCATGCTTCCGCTCATAATAAGCAGGTGCTTTTTCTGCGGGTCTATTCCGGCGCTTTCTTTGGCCTTTGTCTTGTCGGTATGGAAAAAGAACATAGGCCTTACGGGAATTCCGCTTGGCAAAAGGGTTTCTGCCGGAATTCCAAGCGCGGCAAAATCGTCGCTTACGTTCCGATAGGGCGTTACGAAAATATCGGTGCGAACGTCCTCTGCCGTCGGGCTTGCGGTATAATCGGTCACCACAAAGGCAGTTTTTACCGAAAGAGGGCTGCGCTTTTGAATTTCCGTAATCATAAGAGCGGGAAAAAGATGCGTACAGATAACGGCGTCAAACCCGTTTGCGGTAATAAAACGGCGCAGCTTCCGGCAGCCGATTTTAAGAATGTGCTGCGCGGCGGATTTCTCGTCAAAAGTCACCGGGTGCTCTTCTGCAAAAGAATAGCCCTTGTTAAACACTTCGGGAAAATAGCGGTAAAGGCGTACATGCCACTTTGAAATAAATTTTGATGTGCCGTTTGATATAAAAGTAAGCGCGTCCATAATAATGCAGCTGTCGCCGCGGCTTTCAAATTCCGCTTTAACGGCGGCGGCGCAGGAATTGTGCCCCTCGCCGGTGTTGCAGCTTAAAATAAGCACTCGCATTTTGCTCACTCCTTTGCCGCGGCCTTTGTGCTTCTCAAATAAAGCTTGACAAGCCGCGGTCGGTTGTATCTTTGAATAAGAATAAACGGAAGGTTACCCAAAAGAACATATACGGCGTATACGATTGCGCCGCCGGCGCCGGGCCAAATCCAAAGGCAGTAAAGCCCCGTAAGGCAAAGCAAAAAATGAGTAACCTCCGCCTCGCAGGTTTCAAGAATCATCACCATAAGCCTTTTGCTGTCAACACTTCCGCAAAGGTTCTTTGCCGGCATAAGCTTTTTAAAGACCTTGCTCATATCAGGCACCTTGTTCTGCCATTTGTTAATGCCTATCTTTGTATAAATTTTTCCGTTATTTTCAAACCCAAAGCTTTTAAACGGAAAATGGTCGTATTTAAAAACAGTTTTCGGGACTGCCCGCCCGATAAAGAAAAATAAAGTTCCGGTAACGGCAAAATATATTGCGCAATACAGTAATTTCACAGGTCCCTCCCCAAAATCAGTCGTCGTCAATTTCGACGTATCTGTCGTTGTCATCGGAAAGCTGGTGGTCGATTATTTTAACGGTAAAAACAGCTACGATAAGGTTAAGTATTCCGTCCGCAAATACTGAAATTCCAAGGAATACGGTAAGCATTCTTGCTGCCTGCGCCGGGCGGATAATAAGCAAAACGCCCGCCGCCACGGTAATTACCGCAAACAAAAGGATAAGCCACCATGTGCGAATTCCAAACGGCTTTGAATCAATGGCAATCTGAATTTTAAAAAGCCCGTCGCAAAGTACAGCAATGCCTATTACAATGCAGAAAAAGCTAACCAGATGTTCCGGATTTACAAGCACGATTATGCCAAGCGCAATAAGAAGCCCGCCGAAGGCAAGGTCATACTGAAAAGCAAGCCGGAATAAATCCTTTGAAAAATATCCTATTATTTTTACTATGCCGAAAACAATCATTCCTATTCCCAACATGATTCCTATGGCGGTAAGAGAAAGATCCGGCATGGCAAAAAGCAAAATGCCAAGGACGCAATAAAGCACCGAAAGAACAATATAGCCGATTTTTGCGGCTTTCATAGGTAAAACTGAACGCATAAGGTTACCTCCCAAAATTTCTAATGCGTATTATACATAATTCTGAAATGAAATAAAATAGTCAAAAATCGGTATTTGTCTGAAAACAGTACATGAACAAAAAACGTAAAGCTGTCAAAGCCGGCGCTTTTATTGCAATCCTGCGCGGATTGTAGTATAATATTAAAGTAAAATTTTATATGGAGGTATAAAATGGATATTTTAAAGAGAAGCGAAGTTCCGGAAGAGTTCACCTGGAACCTCGGCGATATGTTTGAAAGCGATGAAGCATGGCTTAAAGAGTATGACGCTCTTAAAGAGTACCCCGCAAAAATCGCGGAATTTCAGGGCAAGCTGGGCGAATCCGCCGAAAATCTGCTTGCGTTTATGAAATTAAGCGACGAAATTCAGGTTCGTCTTTCCGTGTTTCACGGCTACGCCAACTGCAAAGGCGATGAGGATACCGGCAACAGCAAATATCAGGATTTCAGAGGAAAAGCAACCTCGGTTCTCGTTTCCGTAATGAGCGCAATGGCATTTTCCACTCCCGAAATCATGGAAATTCCCGACGACAAAATCGAACAGTTCTATAAGGACGAGCCGGAGCTTAATACTTACCGCCGCAGCATTTATCAGATTCGCCGCAAAAAAGAACATATTCTTTCCAAAGAGGGCGAAACTCTGCTTGCCGCCGCGGGCGAAATGGCCGAAAGCCCCGATACTATCGGAAGCACCTTCCGCAATGCGGAGCTTAAATTTCCCTCCGTAACCGATAAAGACGGCGCCGAGCACCAGCTTACCAACGGCTCTTTTGTTCCGCTTCTTGAAAGCAGCGACGTAAACTTCCGCAAAAAGGTATTTGAAACATATTATAACCGCCTCGGCGAATACAAAAATACCATTGCCGCAACTCTTGACGCCCAGTTCAAGCAGCTTTGCTTCTTTGCAAACGCAAGAAAATATCCAAGCACCCTTGCCGCTTCCCTTGACGCCACCGAAGTGCCCACAGAGGTTTATCATAACCTTATAAAGGCTGTTCACGCAAACCTTGACAAGATGTATCACTATGTTGCCCTGCGCAAAAAGCTTCTCGGCGTTGACGAGCTGCATATGTACGACGTTTACACCCCAATTGTTGCGGACGCCGCAGAGAAAATCACCTTTGAACAGGCAAAGGAAAACGTGCTTGAAGCGCTTCAGGTTCTCGGTCAGGACTATGTCGATATTCTTAAAGAGGGCTTTGCAAACCGCTGGATTGATGTCTATGAAAACGTGGGCAAACGCGGCGGCGCATACTCCTCCGGCAGCAGCCGCCCGCACCCCTATGTGCTGCTGAACCACAAGGACAACCTTGACAGCCAGTTCACCCTTGTTCACGAAATGGGTCACGCGCTTCACAGCTATCACAGCACCAAATACCAGCCCACCTGCACAAGCGACTATGTAATTTTTGTGGCAGAGGTGGCTTCCACCTGCAACGAAGTGCTGCTTATGCGCCACCTTCTTGCAAAAACCACCGACAAGCGCGAACGCGCCTATCTTATAAATCACTTCCTTGACCAGTTCAAAAGCACCGTTTACCGCCAGACCATGTTTGCCGAATTTGAGCTTGCCATGGGCGAAATGGCAGAGCGCGGCGAATCGCTTACGGCGGACGCCCTCTGCAAAAAATATTACGAGCTGAACAAGCTTTATTTCGGCCCCGATATGGTTTCGGACGAGGGCATTGCTCTTGAATGGGCAAGAATTCCTCATTTCTTCTATAACTATTATGTGTTCCAGTACGCCACCGGTTTTTCTGCCGCAGTTGCGATTGCCAACCGTATTCTGGAGCTTGGCGAGCCGGCAGTAAAGGATTATAAAAAGTTCCTTTCCGGCGGAAGCAGCACAGACCCCATCTCTCTTCTCAAAATCGCCGGCGTGGATATGAGCAGTCCGGAGCCGATAAACTCCGCCCTCAAGCTTTTCGGCGAGCTTGTTGACGAGCTGGAAGAACTGATGTAATCAAGCGTCATTACAAACAAAAAGTCCGGCTTTGCCGGACTTTTTTATACAGTAAAAAAACTGCCGAACAAAAAATCGCACATTTGTTCTTAAAATTTCCCGGAATCTATTGCACGCTTTGATAAAAAGGCGTAAAATATACTTATAAAACAGGTGCGAATGCAGAAAGGGGAGCGCGGCTTTTTGAAAATTTTCCATGTTGATATGAACTCGTTTTTTGCCTCGTGCGAACAGGCCGTGAACCCCGAATATGCCAAAAAGCCGCTTGTGGTCTGCGGCGACCCCGAAAACCGCGCCGGAATTGTGCTTGCCGCAAGCTATGAGGCAAAGGCGTTCGGCATAAAAACCACCATGCTTTGCTATGAGGCAAAGCGCCTTTGCCCGAATGCAATTTTTGTGCCCTGCCGCCACCGGCTGTATTCTGAAATCAGCCGAAAGGTCATGGCAATTCTTGACGATTTCACCCCGGTAAAGGAGCAGGCCTCAATCGATGAAGCCTACCTTGATATGACCGGAACCGAACGGCTTTTCGGCGATTCCGCCGCGGCCGCGCGCCTTATCCAAAAGCGCATTTACGATGAACTGCACATAGGCTGCTCCGTGGGAATTTCCACAAACAAGCTGCTTGCAAAAATGGCAAGCGATATGAAAAAGCCCATGGGCATAACGGAGCTTTATGAAAGCGATGTTCCACAAAAGCTTTGGCCGCTTCCCGTTCGCGAGCTTTTCGGCGTGGGCGGCAAAACCGCCGAAAAGCTGGAGCATTACGGCATAACCACCGTCGGCGGTCTTGCCGCAATGGATGAAGGCTGGCTTTGCCGTACCTTTGGCCCGGCAACGGCAAAATATCTGCACGAAGCCGCAAACGGCCGCGGCGCAGAAAGCCTTGAGCCGGACGGCACGGTTGAAAGCCGCTCTGTCGGCAACGAAAATACCTATTCCCGCGATGTCACCTCAATGGAGGAAGCCTTCCGCGAGCTGCTTTTTCTTTGCGACAGCGTGGGATATCGCCTTCGCAAAGAAAAAAAGCAGGCGCGCTGCGTTACGGTCAAAATAAAATACTACGATTTCAAAGTCGTCACCCGAAGCCGCACTTTGCCGCTGCCATTTTGCGATACGGATACTCTTTACAAAACCGCTTCGGAGCTTTTTGCCGCCAACTGGAGCAAAAAACCGGTGCGCCTTTTGGGGGTAACCGCTTCCGGCTTTGACGAATGCGAACAGATTACGCTGTTTGAAGATTCAGCGGCGGAAAAACACGGCGCGGTTGACGAAAGCGTGGACTCGCTTCGCCGCCGTTTCGGCTATAACAGCGTTGTGCGCGCTTCGCTTATGGAAAAGAAAAATAAAAAGCTGTAAAAAATGCACACAAACCGGCATAAAATTACAGATAATCATATTTGGAGGTCTGATTATGAAGGTACTTATTTTGAACGGAAGCCCGCGCGCGAACGGAAACACCGCCTTGGCAATAAGAGAGATGGAAAAAGTATTCCGTTCTTCCGGCGTGGAGGTGGAAACAATACAGGTCGGAAGCAAAAACATCCGCGGATGTATTGCCTGCGGCAGCTGTGCTGGCACCGGAAAATGCGCGTTTGACGACATTGTAAACGAAATAGCCGAAAAATTTGAAAAAGCGGACGGTCTTGTTGCGGCAAGCCCGGTTTATTACGCTTCGGCGAACGCGACTCTTGTTGCCTGCCTTGACAGGCTTTTTTACAGCACCCGCTTTGATAAGACCATGAAGGTCGGCGCAAGCGTTGTGTGCGCAAGAAGGGGCGGCTGCTCGTCATCCTTTGACGAGCTGAACAAATATTTTACCATAAGCGGAATGCCGGTGGCTTCAAGTCAGTACTGGAACTCCGTTCACGGCGCGGCAAAGGGCGAAGCGGAGTTTGACGAAGAGGGAAAACAGACAATGCGAACTCTTGCGGCAAATATGACTTTTCTTATGAAGAGCATTGCCCTTGGCAAAGAAAAATACGGCCTTCCCGAAAAGGAAGCGAGAACGGCTACAAATTTCATAAGATAAAATAAAAAATCCGGGCCGCACGGCTCGGATTTTTTGCTTTCAAAAACGCCGAATAACTGAAAAATTATCCTTTGTAAACGAAAGATTTGCAATCGGTGCACTCACATTTGGTGGGGTTCATTTCGTGAGTGGAAATTTCAATTTTGTCAAGAGAACAATAGTCGCAGTCCTTGCAGTGATATTCACAGTTGTTGACGGTGCAGCGGATATTGGGATTTGCTTCTCTCATAAAACAAAATGCCTCCTTTAAAGATTTGCTATTAGTTTTTGCACGGCAAACTGATTTATGCAGAAAAAGCGGTTCTATTTTTTACGTTTTTTCATATAAATTTTTTGACGAAAAAATTTTTGAGGGAAGGGTAATTATGACAGACACAAATGTATATAAAGACATTGCCGCACGCACCGCCGGCGATATATATATCGGTGTTGTCGGTCCGGTTCGCACCGGCAAAAGCACATTTATAAAAAAATTTATGGAAACGCTGGTTTTGCCCAATATAAATAATGAATATAAAAGGGAAAGGGCAAAGGACGAACTTCCGCAATCCGCCGCCGGAAAAACCATTATGACCACGGAACCGAAATTTGTTCCGGAGGAAGCCGCTGAAATAAGCATTGACGGAGAAACCGCCTTCCGCGTGCGGCTTATCGACTGCGTTGGGTATATTGTGCCTTCCGCCATCGGCTATTTTGAAAACAACGCGCCGCGAATGGTGCTTACCCCGTGGTTTGAGGAAGAAATTCCGTTCAATATGGCGGCGGAAATAGGCACGGATAAGGTGATAACCGAACATTCAACCATCGGTCTTGTAGTAACCTCCGACGGTTCCATAAGCGAAATCCCCCGCGAGGAATATCACGAAGCGGAACAGCGCGTAATTGCGGAGCTTAAAGGCCTTGACCGACCCTTTGCGGTGATTCTTAACTGCGCGGAGCCGCAAAGCCCCTCTGCAAAGGCAATCGCGGAAGATATGCAGCGCGAATACGGCGTGCCTGTGGCTCCGCTTAATTGCCTTAATATGACAGAGGAAGACATAAAGGTAATCCTTTCCGACGTGCTCGGCCGCTTCCCGATAAAAGAAATTGCCATAGATATGCCCGGCTGGCTTATGAGCCTTGACAGGGAACACTGGCTTAGAAAAGCGGTTCTGGAACCGGCTGTGGCTGCGGCGCGCAGCATAGGAAAAATATCAGAAGTGCGAAGCCTTTTGCCGGCGCTTGAAGAATGTGAATATGTAAAAGACGCAGCCCTTAAAAATATAAATCTCGGAAGCGGCCGCGCCGACATTACAATAATGCTGAACCCACAGCTTTTTTATAAGGTGTTAAGCGAAGAAACCGGCATCGACATTGAGGGAGAAAGCTCCCTTATGCCGCGTATGCGCGAGCTTGCCGAAATAAAACAAAAATATGACCGCATACGCGGCGCCCTCGACCAGGTAGAGGCCGTCGGTTACGGCATAGTTATGCCCTCAATTGACGAGCTTACCCTCGAAGAGCCTGAAATTGTGCGCCAGGGCGGACGCTATGGGGTAAAGCTTCGCGCTTCCGCGCCGTCAATTCATATGATGCGCGCAGATATAACAACAGAAGTAGCGCCGATTGTCGGCAGCGAAAAGCAAAGCGAGGATTTGGTGCGATATCTTCTTGACGAGTTTGAAGAGGACCCGAAAAAAATCTGGGAATCCAACATTTTCGGCAAAAGCCTTCATGAACTGGTGAACGAAGGACTGCACACAAAGCTTGCGCGTATGCCGCAGGAGGCGCGGCTGAAACTTCAGGAAACCATAAGCCGCATAATCAACGAGGGTTGTTCAGGCTTAATCTGTATTATATTGTAATATATCCGGCCATATGCCCGGCAGCGTCTGCTGTCGGGTTTGTTTTTTATGCCGCGGTTTTGCAGGCGGCGGCACGGCGAAGCCGGGCCATTTCTCTTTTTCTGCGAAGCTTTTCTGCTTCAATGGCTCTTGTGCAGTTCGAGGTGCCCCAAACGCCTAAACAGGCGGCAAAAAACGCCGTTCCGCCGTAAATAAAGACCTCTGCGGTGCTTAAAACATCGCTGTCACTCAGTCCTGCAACGCAGATTGCCGCAAGCACTCCGCACACGGCAAGCACTTTGAATATAAAATTTGAAACGTATGTTCTTTCCATTTTAAGCATCCTTTCTTGGGTCATATAGGGGGGTGTCCGTTTCGTTTTTTAGAACGTCTGTTCTTATTTCTGCTTTTATTATACACGAAAAAAAATAAAAATCAAGGGTTTTTGTCAAAAAAATCGAACAGTTGTTCACTTTTTTTAAAATCAAAAGAAAAAAAGCGTCGAAAGGCGCCTTTGCAAAAATAGTTCTTGTTATTTATGAAAAAGTGTTATAGAATAGAAGAAGTTTTTGTCGGGAGGACGCTTTTTTGATACGAAACAAGGATTTTTACAAACTGCTTTTTTCCATTACGCTGCCCATTGCGGCGCAAAACTTCATTACGTTTACCGTAAGCATGGCGGATTCGCTTATGCTCGGAAAGCTGGGCGAAACGGCGCTTTCTGCCGCGAACCTTGCGAACCAGCTTTTCTTTATGCTTATGATAATAACCTTCGGCGTAACCTCCGCCGCGATGGTTTTTGCTTCACAATATTGGGGGAAAGGCGACGTATATTCACTTCGGCGCATAATCACAATAATGCTTCGCGTTGCCTTCGTAATAAGCCTTATAGCTTCCGTTCTGGCTCTTTGCCTGCCGGAGGTGGTTATGTCATGGTATTCCGATGACGCCGCCGTTATATCGGAGGGCGCAGCTTACCTGCGCATAGTCGGCTGGATATACCCGATTTATTCCGTAACAAACGCAATGGTATGCATATTCCGCTGCGCCCACGAAGTAAAAATTTCAATCGTCGTCTATTTGGTTTCACTTGTTGTCAATGTGTTTTTCAACTGGGTGTTCATATTCGGCAATCTCGGAAGTCCCGCAATGGGCGTGCGCGGCGCCGCGCTTGCAACGGCGGTTGCCCGTTGTGCGGAGCTTGTAATACTGATAATATATCTTGCGGCGTTTGAGAAGAAAATTCACTATACATTTGAGGATTTCTTCGTTCCGGTAAAACCGTATATTAAGGATTTTATAAAAACCGGCGCGCCGGTTATACTTAACGAAACGGTATGGAGCATAGGCAGCAGCATACTTTCAATGATAATCGGCCACATAAGCACCGAATTTGTTTCCGCAAACAGCATTGCAAACGTAATCTGGCAGTGCGTCTGGGTAATGATTTCCGGCATGGGCAACGCCACGGCGGTAATAATCGGCAACGCCGTCGGAATGGGGGAGGATAAGGCCTATATCAATAAAATGGCGCAAAGCATAATTGTCGTTGCGGGAATTATGGGCGTTGCCGCCGCGGGAATAATTCTGCTTATCCGCGAACCGGTAATAGGATTTTACGAGGTTTCGCAGTCGACAAAAGACCTTGCAATGGAGCTTATTGTTTCATATGCGGCCATTTTGGTTTTGCAGTCCATGTCTGTTCAGTATGTGGTGGGAATTTTCCGCGGCGGCGGCGATACAAAATTCTCAATGCTTATAGACACGGTGTTCCTTTGGATTTTCGCAATTCCGCTTGGCGCATACGCCGGACTTGTGCTTAAGCTTGCGCCGCCGATAGTATATCTTGTTCTTCGCTGTGACGAGGTATTTAAATGCTTCGCCGGCTTTATTCATATGAAAAAGGGCCGCTGGGTGCGCGATGTCACCGTGGCTGAAAACTGATTCTTTACGGGCGCTTTGCGCAGGAGCAAACAATGTGCCGGAATAAAGAAGCAAATCCTTCATCGGCAAAAAAGAAATGGCGCCAAAAGCCCGCAAGCGCCGTTTTGGGTATTGACTTATTTTGATAATATGGTAAAATATCAGTTGATTGGTCATATGGAAAGGCGCTTTACAATGTCCGAAAACGAAAACACCGTTGAAAGAATAGTCGCCGCGGTTAAAAACGGCGATTACAGCGAGCTTGATAATCTGATTAAGCTTTGTGTTTTTGTGCCGGAAAACGCGCTTTCCGCCGCCCAAAAGCTTGGATTTGAACGCGAAGATCTTCGTCAGGAGGGGATTGTGGCGCTTCTTCACGCGCTGCATTCATATGATCCGGCAATGGGCACAAGCTTCCGGACATATTCATCCCACTGTATACGCCGGCGCATTGCTTCGGTTTTGCGCTCCGCCACAAGCAGCAAACATCTTTCAATGGCAGATTACGTTTCCCTTGACGGCGGAAGCGAAATTGCTCAGCAGCAGGATTGGATGCAGGATGTCGAGATTAGGGATATAAAAGAACGGCTTTTCCGCCGCCTTTCAAAAATGGAAGGCGAGGTTTTTCACCTTTATCTTGTCGGTTTATCCTATAAAGAAATTGCCGGCAGAATAGGAAAAACCGAAAAGTCGGTGGGCAACACCATGCAAAGAATAAGAAGCAAGCTTCGGCTTGAAGTGTAAACAGTGACCGTTATTATTGGTATGCGGCCCGAAGGGCTGAATATACGAATGCTCCGTGGCAATCAGGCAACATCTATTTTTTCCATTTAATTTAGCGGTTGTGGTGAACCAAGGGCAAATACATTTTCAAAAAAGAGGTAAAAACATGTACGAAGACAAAACCTTAGTGTGCAAAGAATGCGGAAAAGAGTTCACTTTCACCGCCGGCGAACAGGAATTCTATGCAGAGCGCGGCTTCGTTAACGAGCCCCAGCGTTGCAAAGAGTGCCGCGATGCACGCAAAAACAAAATCAAAACCCAGAAAGAAATGTACACCACCACCTGCGCTGCCTGCGGCTGCGAAGCAAAAGTTCCTTTCAAACCCAGAGAGGATCGTCCTGTTTATTGCAGCGAGTGCTATGCAAAAATGAAAGGCGAGGAATAATTCCTTAACTTTTAATAATTGTACGAAGGCTCCCGGCGCAAAAACGCCGGGAGCTTTTTTCTGCACCGCTTTTTCAAAATTCGACTGTTTTTTGTTATTGACAGCGTTTCCGTTTTGTGGTATATTTGTTTTGGGCGAATGAACATCGCCCGTTTCAGAGTTTGATTCATCGATATCGTACCGACGGTTGCTCGGATCGATCCCTCGTGAATCAGGCTCTTTTTTTATTTTTAATTCCGTTCCCTTTGCCGCCTGATTTTCTATGTAATTCAGATCCGTTCCGAACGCCGTAACAAGAACATTTGCTTTTTCAATCGTTCCTCTGTAATTTCCTTTGGTGTCTATTTCTATAACGGCATACATTTGTTTTCCTGCGAAAGCTTCACCCCATACATCTGCTCTGCGCTTACCGTGCCCGGCTTCCTCTGCTGCGCTTTTGCTCTTGAAATTTTCGGAAGTATCGGTTATACTATCGTTAGACGATATATTGTCCGACGGCTCCTGGGCTCTGGTGTTCACGGTTTGCGCAGACTGCGACCCAGATGGGGGCCGTCTTTTATTTGCGTCCATTCTGACGATGTCGTAAAAAACTTTGTTTCCGTCGTCCTTTACTCCTATTACTACCTCTGCGCTGTAATCGTTTCCGCCTATTTTAAGGTTTACCCTGCCCTTATCAAAAGAAACTATGTTATCAGTTCTTGCATGATCCGGCGGCACGTTTTGAAACTCGGTATTTTGTGAAATAACATCCAAATGCGGAGCCGTTTCCATCTTGTCCCGATATATTTCAGGGCTTTTGTCCCTCAGGTATACGCTGTCTTTTGACTTTACAAATTCTCCTCTGCTTTTTGCAGAAACGTCAATGTGCTCTCCGTTAATGCTAAAGCCTTTTGAAAAGGCACTCCTAATAACATTTTTAACTCTTGCAAGCCAATCTTTTTTCGGAATATTTTCAAGAATGTTCGATTTAATATCAATAATCGTATTATTGTCCGCGTCGGTAATAACACTGACGCTTTTTTTATTTCTGTGGCTTCCTGTTCGGAAAGAGAATACTTTTCCCTATTAGTTAAATTGCTGTTATCTGCATTTTTCTGCTTTTCGGCAAGTATCGCTTCCTTCTCTGCGGCTTTTTTCTTTTTGGCGTCCTCTTTCTCCGCCCATTCGGCAAAGTCTTCGTTTTTGTTTTCCTGCGAAAGCTTCACCCCGTACATCTGCTCTGCGCTTACCGTGCCCGGCTTCATCTGCTGCGCTTTCGCAGCGTTTTCGGAATTCTGCTGCGCTTTCGCAGCGGAATTTTCCGCATCAGGAGTATTGACGCCGTTTCCGTTTTGTGGTATATTTGTTTTGGGCGAAGGAACATCGCCCAGAGAACTCGATTCTGTTCCTTGCGCGTCCAGTCGTGGACTGGATTCAACACTTAGAGCAGAATTAGTTCCTTGTAAACCTGGTGTTGCATCTTCTGCGACCCGTCGTGGACGGGTTTCTCCAGTTGATGTTTCCATCAGGTTTATTTCATTTAATACTTTATGCGTACGATAATTGTTCTTGCCCGGCACTACTTCAACATCAAATGCCACAACATACGGCTTTCCGTTTATGTTCACCTCTGTTTTAAAATAATCGTATCTTGTAACATTTTGATTTTTTGTACCATGTAGAACATAATCGCCGCTCCCCACATAGGCAGCGTTTTCAATAATGCTGTCTATATTTTTAAGCACAGCAAACTTTTCCGCACTGGGATTCGGGTCTCCGGCAAGTTTCCCGGCAACATTCATATTGACCATAACCTCATATGGTTTTATGCCAAACTCGGTATTGTTTGAAACTACCGCGTGCTGCCCACCGATTGAATTTAGTATGTTTGTAAGTGCCTTTTTTACTTCCGAAACTATTCCGGGCTGCCCCGCTCCTTTTCGGCGGGTTTCGTAAATACGTTTGCCTTCCTCAAAGCTTTCAGCCGGAATCGCCACTCTCTCGCTTTTGGTATCCGCCTTTTTGTTGGGGCTTTCTCCTTCATAGGGCGATTTTATCGTAGTGTATGGGCTTACCTTAATAGGTTTCTTCTCGCCCTCCGCCGGGAGATTCTTTTTGAAATCCTCGTAACTCTGTTCAACAGCATTTACCGCCTCTTCGGCGGCTTTTTTCTTTTTGGCGTCCTCTTTCTCCGTCCATTCGGCAAAGTCTTCGTTTTTGTTTTCCTGCGAAAGCTTCACCCCGTACATCTGCTCTGCGCTTACCGTGCCCGGCTTCCTCTGCTGCGCTTTCGCAGCGTTTTCGGAATTCTGCTGCACTTTCGCAGCGGAATTTTCCGCATCAGGAGTATTGACACCGTTTCCGTTTTGTGGTATATTTGCTTTAGATACATCTGATGAGGTACCGTTGGAATTGCTGCCGAAAGGCGTGTGTCCAACACCACCCAAGGATGTATCATTTTTTATGCCCAGTTATATATTTGACTCCCTTTGGGGTTAGATACTGCCCTTATGGCTAGAGTATTGACACTGTTTCCGTTTTGTGGTATATTTGTTTCGGGCGAAGGAACATCGCCTTTAGAATCAGTTTCGTTAATACCATAGGGCAATTGCCGTCCGTGTGTCACTTGCGAAGCTGGTTCTTTTTTTATTTGCAATTCTGTTCCTTTCCTCATCTGATTCTCAATATATTTCAGATTTGTTCCGAACGCAGATACAACTACATTTGTTTTTTCCATCTTTCCGCGGTAGTTTCCCTCTGCATCAATTTCCACAATGGCGTAATAAGGTTTCCCGCCCTCTTCTATTTCAACAACAAAGCCATATCTTCCGTTTTCCTGCTTCACTGCGCAAAGCGGATTGTCTAAAGCTTTTGGTATCCGCCGAAAAGTCCGCCGGTAATTGCCCCGATTTTCGCGGATTTGTTCTTTTATATGATTTGCGCCCTCGGCGCTTTTTTTATTTTGAGCACCGCTGTTACCTGCTTGAGCACCATACTATGCCTTGAGCACCATACTATGCCTTGAGCATATCAATATATTTGATTCTTGTAAGATAATAGCGGCAGTCCTCGTCTGTGAGCACGGAATTTCACCACATTGCGGTGCATATACATTTGCGGGGGGTGTTTGCTTTGTCAAAGCTTAAGGAATTCGCGGTGAACGCCGGAATTCTTACCGCAACCTCGCTGTCACTTGGCGCGGCGGGAGTTTTATATAACGCCTGGCTTGCGCGGAACCTCGGCACCGCGGGAACCGGGCTTTTTTCCCTTATGATGGCGGTTTACCGCCTTATGGTAACCTTTGCCTGCTCCGGTTCTGGCCTTGCGGCAACCCGCCTTGTGGCGGAAGAATCCGCCGCCGGAAACGGCGGCGAAGCCGCCCGCGCTATGAAGCATACCCTTTGGTACAGCCTTTTTTTCGGCGTGCTCGGCGGAGTGATTCTTTTTGCCTGCGGCAATTTTGCGGCCGAAATGCTTGTGCACGATATTCGTGCGGCAAAGCCGTTTCGCGTTCTGTCGTTCTCTTTGCCTTTTGTGGGGGTTTCCGCCGCCTTTACCGGCTATTTTACTGCGGTTACCCGTGTTGCGCCGTCTTCCGCGGCGCAGGTTTTTGAACAGCTTTCGCAAATGGCTTTTACAATGTTTGTTTTCGCCATGCTCAAACCGGAAAATTTGAGCACGGCCTGCGTGCTCGTAGCGGCGGGCAGCACCGTTTCGGAAGCGCTTGCGTTTCTTTTGCACGGCTGGCTCTATCTGCGTGACAGAAAAAAATATCCGCTTTGCGGCGTAAAAACGCCGCAAAAAGCGGGTATGACCGGCCGCGTTCTTGGAATTGCGCTGCCGGTGGGCGCTTCCGCTGTGCTGCGTTCCGCCTTGAGCACGGTAAAGCATTTGCTTGTTCCTGTTTCGCTTATGAAAAGCGGCCTTGATAAGGAAGCGGCGCTTTCACAATATGGAATCGTGGGCGGAATGGTGCTTCCCGTTCTGCTTTTTCCGTGCGCGTTTCTGCTTGGCTTTTCAAATCTGCTTGTGCCTGAAATTGCGCGCTGCCGTACGCTTGGGCTTAAAGAACGCATAAATTTGGTAATGGAACGCGTTTTCAGAATGACGCTTATGTTTTCGGTAGGCGTTGCGGCGGCGCTGTGGTGCTTTGCCGAAAGCTTTGCGGCTTTGCTTTATAACGAGCCCGCCGCCGCTTCGGCAATACGCGCTCTTGCGCCGATTGTCACCGTCATGTATCTTGATTCGGCGGTGGACGGAATACTTAAGGGGCTTGGCGAGCAGGTGGCTGTGGTAAGGTACAATGTTTACGACACCGCTCTTTGCGTGCTTATGGTCTACACTCTTGTTCCCGTGTTCGGAACGGCGGGTTACCTTGCCACCATTGCCGTAAGCGAGGTATTCAATATGTCGCTTTCCGCCGCGCGGCTTGTTTATGTAACCGGGTTTCGCGTGCATATGGGGCGCTGGACTCTTTTGCCTGTTGCCGCGGCGGCCGCAAGCGCCGCTTTCAGCACAGCCGTACTGAAAGTTTTAAACCTCGGCGCATTTTCCCCGGCCGGACTTGTTTTTGCCCTTTCGGTAATGCTGTGCGCATATTATGGCCTGCTGCGGCTTTTGCGCTGCGTTAATTCCGGCGACGTCGCCCTTGTAAAAAGGCTTTTCAGTAAGGAAAGTAAAAATCAAAGCCTGCCGAAAAGCGCAAAAAGCTGTTAAAAAATATGCGGCATTTTAACTGTAAATGTCGCAAAAATAAGACAGCTGCTGCTTTTTGATTATGATTTTTTTATAATAAAGTCAGAACAAAAATGGGGAATAATATGCCGAAAAGCGAAAGCAGCGCCGCCGAAACGGCAAAAAACGCCCCGTGCTTTGAGCGGGGCGCCGAAAAAATATCGCTTATTACTGTTTTTCCTTTACAATAAAAATGGGGAAGGGCGGGTCGTTTTTGCGGTTTAGAAAATCACACTTCATCACCGCATAATAGCGCGATTCAAGATTTGAAACATATTCGACAATGGCGTCCCGCTCCGAATATCCGTTGTTGCGGCCGTAATACACGCAAAGAACAAGCAGTCCGCCGGGTTTTATTACCGAAAGCGCCTTTTCAATGGCGGGAACGCTGGTTTCCGCGCGGGTGAAAACGTTGTGGTCGCCGCCGGGCAGCCATCCGAAATTAAAGACAATGCAGTCTGCGCTTTCCGGCGCGGCGACTATGTCCATGTCGCTGTGGCTCATGCAAAAAACTTCCGCGCGGCGGGAAAAACCCGCGGCGGCAAGCCGCGCTTTTGTATTGTCAACGGCGCTTTGCTGAATATCCATGGCGATAACCCTGCCGCTTTCACCCACAAGCGAGCACAAAAATTCCGTGTCGTGACCGTTGCCCGCCGTGGCGTCAATGCAAAAATCGCCGGGTTTAACCATTTGTTTTATCATTTTGTGCGCAATGTCAAGCGCGCTCCATTCGTTCGGCATAAAAATCCCCCGAAAAAAGTTTTGTTTTATTTTATCCCTAAAAGGCGCCTTTGTCAAACCGGAAAATTGTGAATAAAAGTTCAATTTTTGCTCCCAAGCGCAAAAAATCTTGCATTTTGTCCGGCATTATATTATAATACAAAATAGACCATAGAAAGGACGTTTTAAAGATGAAAAAATTTGCTGCTGCGGCGCTTGCTCTTGTAATGGTGCTGCTTTGCTTTTCCGGCTGCGCCAACAATAAAAAAACCTTTTATACCGATAAAGATAACTTTGAAATGAAGCTTTATCCCAACGGTGAAAAGGTTGCAAGCGGGCTTACCGCCGTTCAGATAATAGTAAACACCCCCAATGTCGAAGCAGGCGCGGGCGAAATCGCTATCTATAAAGCATCTGACGATGAGCTTATGGTAAAATACGATATGCGCCTTGACGGCAAAAAAATCTATATCAATACCAGCAGTGACCCCGCATATTCCCAGATAATCGTTCCCCTTCCTGCGGATAAATGCTTTGAATCCGGCGAAAGCTATTATGTCACTATGGACGAAAAATTCATCTATGTTGACGATATAAAGGGCTCCACCAAAAAGGTTGAAAAGGGCGAATGGGAATTTACCGTCGCAAATTACGGATATGACGGCAACATTGCCGAAATGCCCATAACATATCTTGTGGGAAGCACCGTTTCCGTTCCCGTAAAGCTCGGCGATAACGCGGTTCACGCCGTTCTGCTTTATGACAATGTAAGCGTGCTCAATTCCGACCTGCGCGAACTTAGCGAAAGCGGAACCTTTGAAATAGAAACCCTTTCCGCCGGAACCTCCACAATTTCAATAATGTTCCTTGATGAAAACGGAATGTATGTCGACACTCTCGGCTTTACCATAACCGTAAAATAAAATGCTTATTGAGAATGCCGCCGCTGTTTAATCCGACAGCGGCGGCTGTTTTTTTATCAAATTTTTAATTTTTGCCCGCGGTGCTTGCCTTAATATGCGTTTGGTATTATAATAAAATATAATTCACAAAATATAAGAAAAAGGTGGAATATAAAATGCCGAGCGTAACGCTTCTTTGCCATACACCCATGCCGGAAAAAACAGTTGCCGCCGCAGCAAGGCTCTGCTACAGCCATTCGGGAGCGGGCGAGCTTTTTGACGGACTGACTGACGAGCGTGCGCGCTCCTACGTTGAAATGCTGGAACGGCTCGGGCACGAAAGCCCGCTTGAGCACGCAAGCTTTACATTCGGAATAGAGGGAGTATCCCGTGCGTTTCTTGCCCAGATGACCCGCCACAGAATTGCTTCCTTCAGCGTGCAGAGCCAGCGCTATGTTCGCCTTGAGGATTTTAACTTCATTACTCCGCCAAGCGTCGCCGCGGATGAAGAAGCCCTTGAGGAATATAATAAAGCAATGCAGTCCTGCGCCGAAAGCTACAGCCGCCTTGCGGCCATTCTTCAGAAAAACGCCGCCGCAAAGCTTGTGGAGCAGGGCAAATCCCCCGAGGAAGCGGAAAAGCTTGCTTCAAAAATCGCGAATGAAGACGCGCGCTTTGTGCTTCCGAACGCCTGCGAAACAAAAATGGTGGTTACCATGAACGTCCGCAGCCTTCACAATTTCTTCCGCCTTCGCTGCTGCAACCGCGCCCAGTGGGAAATTCGCGCCGTTGCGGATGAAATGCTTCGTCTTTGCCGCGAAGCGGCGCCGGCGCTTTTTGCAAACGCCGGTCCCGCCTGCGTCTGCGAGGGCAAATGCTCCGAGGGGAAAATGACCTGCGGTCACCCGCGTACGGAGCTTATTGTTAAAAAATAAAAAGCTTTCTTAAAAAAACGGTTACTGCTGTTATAAAGAAAGCTTGCACCGCGGCTTTACAAAGCCGCTGACCGCCGCCGCTGCGGCATAATTATAACGGAGTTAATTTATTATGGTATATATTTTTCTTGCAGACGGTTTCGAGGATATGGAAGCCGTTCAGCCGCGGGATTTGCTCCTGCGGGCCGGAATAAAAGTAAAAACTGTGGGCATCGGAGCAAAAACGGTAAAAAGCGCTTTCGGCCTTGCCGTTACCGCAGATATTACCGAGGACGAATTTGACCCAAGCGACGCCGACGCGGTGGTTTTTCCGGGCGGAATGCCCGGCGCGGCGAACCTTGCCGCTTCAAAAACCGTAAAAAACGCCGTTGCCTTTGCGCTTGGACATAACAGGGTAATCGGCGCCATCTGCGCCGCGCCCGGGGTGGTTCTTGCGAACACCGGCGCGCTGTCGGGTAAAAGGTACACCTGCTATCCGGGCTATGAAACGGCGGAGGGAACTTACACCGCCGCAAAAACAGAACGCGACGGAAACCTTATTACGGCAAACGGGCCTGCAGCAGCGGCAAAATTTGCCGCCGCCCTTGCCGGAGCGGTTTCGTCTTCCAAAGCGGAAAAATTTATAGAAGATATGTACAAATAATAAATAAAAGTGCCCTGCGGTTTACGCAGGGCATTCAGAAAAGGTATGTGCCTATCAGCCGCATCCGCAGCCGCATCCGCAGCCGTTGTTGTTATCGCAGCCGCAGCCGCAGCCGCCGTTGTTGAAGCCGACGCCGTTTCCGCAGCATGCAAAGATAAGGATAAGGATAATTATCCACCAGCAGCAGTTATTTCCGAACATGAAATTTCACCTCGCGAAATATAGTTTAATACGGGCGTTCGGCGGCCTTTCGCCGCTTTTTGCCGGTACGCTAATATCATATGAAAACCCATGGCCTTTGGTTACATTTACCGCAAACGGAGGAACTTTATGAACGATAAAGAGTTTGAAGAATTCTTCAAAAGTCTTGAGAATAATGATAATTCAGGCTCCGCAAAAGACGATTACGCGGGCGACGAATTTGTATTTTCCGGATTTTTTGAGGATAATACCACCGCCGACAAGAATAAAACCGAAAAACCTTCAGAAAGGCGCGCGGCGTTTGACTTTTCAGATGACGACGATTTTGCTCCTCCGCCGCCGGAAGAGGATGAAGACGAAGCTTCTTTTGCTCCGCCGCCTTCCATAGACGACGAAGACGAACCGCAGCCTAAAAAAGAAAAAGAAAGCGCGGCGGAAAAGCTTTTCGGCGGAATTTTTTCAAAAAACGACGAAAAGAAAAAAGAAAAAGCAAAAAAGGAAGAGCCTGCGCCGGATTATTCGGATTATGAAGAACCCGAAGAAGAACCCGCCGATGACCCAAAGGCAAGGGAAAAACGCAAAAGAAAAATTATTGCCAACTGGCTTACCACCATCATATGGGTTTCCGGTGTTCTTGCTGTTTCTGTTTTTATTGCATATTTTGCTCTTTCAAGTATAAATGACCTTGTTGGCTTCAGCAAAGCAAGCCACGAAGCACAGGTTGTAATTCCGGAGGGCGCAACCCTCGGCGAAATTGCCGATATCCTTAAAGACAACGGCATAATAGACGAACCATTTACCTTTGAAGTCTATGCCCACATTAAAAAAATGCAGGACAGGCTTGACGCAGGCACCTTCTCTCTTAATTCAAATCTCGGCTATGACCAGATTTTTCAGGCGCTGCGTAAAAAAGACCCCGGTCAGCAGACGGTAACCCTTACCTTCTATGAGGGTATGACGGCAAGCCAGATTGCCAAAAAGCTTGAAGAAAACGGTGTTTGCGGCTATGACGAATTTATGGAAGCTGTTGATACCGCAAGCTTTGACTATGAGTTTGAGTCCATGATGGGCACAAGCGAATATATCTATCATAAGTGGGAGGGATACCTTTTCCCCGATACCTATGAGTTCTATCTTGATATGAATCCGAGAAGCGTTCTTGCAACAAAATTTCTTAACAACTTCAACAACAAGATAACCGCTTCCTATTACGAGCGTATGCAGGAGCTTGGTATGAGCCTTGACGAGGTTATTACCCTCGCTTCCGTAATCCAGTCCGAAGCGGCAACCGTTGACGATATGCGCGGCGTTTCCGCCGTTTTCCACAACCGTCTTGAAAGCGGTTCCGGTCTGCCATATCTCCAGTCCGACGTAACCTATTTCTATTACCGTGATGAAATAGAGCCGTATATCGGCGATGATGAAGCACTTGATGAGGCATACCACACGTCCTACGATACCTACTATAAGAAAGGCCTGCCTGTCGGACCTGTATGCAACCCCGGCGCAAACGCCATTGAAGCGGCGCTTAACCCGGATATGGAAAAACACGGCAAGGATTATTACTTCCTTGCGGATTCCTCCGGCAAGTTCTATTGGGCAAAGACCCACGAAGAACACGAAGCCAATATGGCAGCCGCCGGTGTGGGCTGATAAGCAAAAATTATTTTTACGAAGGCGCTTTCCCTTTGGGGAAGCGCTTTTTGTTGCGCTTTGCCTGTATAAATTCATATGATTTATGCTGTTTCAAGAAAGAAACCATAAAATAAAAAAACGGGTGCGTTTTAATTTATCTTTGCAGGGCGCAGTAATAGCTTGCCGTAAAATCTTTTATGAAACTAAAAGCTTTTTTCGGATTAATCCGCTCTCTTTTGCCGCCATAGCCATAGCTTCATAATTTTCATATAATAATACTGCCCCTATAAAATAATTTTACCTCGATTGGCGGTATGATATATGAAAGAATACTATTTTCTCACAAGCTCTGTAACAACGGCGATGAAGGGTGAAAAAATACTTTCGTCAAACGGCTTTCGCGCTTTTGTTTTTCGCGACGGAGCTATAAACCCCTATGGATGCGGCTATGTCATAAAAGCTGTGGGCGACCGCGACGCCATGGCGGATATCCTTAAAAAGAGGGGAGTGCGGATAAATGAAATAAGGGAGGTGCCGTAATGCTTTATTTTGACAACGCCGCCACAACGTGGCCAAAGCCTGCGGAAGTAAAAAGCGCAGTTTTTTCTGCGCTTATTTATTATGGCGCAAATCCGGGAAGAAGCGGACACAAAATGGCTATGGAAACGGCGGCGCAGGTATTTAAATGCAGAGAAAAGGCAGCGGCGTTTTTCGGGTGTTCAGAGCTTGAAAACGTTGTTTTCACAAAGAACTGCACAGAAGCGCTTAATATTGCAATAAAAAGCGCGGCCTTCGGCGGCCACTGCGTAATATCCGACCTTGAGCACAACTCGGTTTTGCGCCCGCTTTATGATATGCAGCTTCGGGGTGAAGCTGCCTTTTCTGTTGCAGAGGTCGATTTGCATGATGAAGAACAGACTCTTGCAAATTTTGAGCACGAAATGCGCAATAATACAAAAGCGGTGGCGGTTACCGGCGCATCGAACGCCTTTGGAATAAAACCGCCGGTGCTCAAAATCGCAAAGCTTGCTCATAGGTACGGCGCGCTGTTTATTCTTGACGCCGCCCAGACTGCCGGAAGCGAAAAATATAATATGGAGCAAAGCGAAATAGATATTCTCTGCGCGCCGGGGCATAAGGGCCTGCTTGGGCCGATGGGCACGGGAATTCTTGCCGCGCAAAGGCCCGAAATTTTAAAGCCCGTGCTTTTCGGCGGAACAGGCAGCTTTTCTCTTGATTTTGCACAGCCGCAGGATATGCCCGAACGCCTGGAAAGCGGCACACTTAACGTGCCCGGAATATGCGGCCTTTCTGCCGGAATCGAAAAAATTGCGTCAGAGGGAGAGACCGCCGTCGCAAAGCGTGAAATGCAGCTTGCTCAAATGATTTATGCGGAACTTTTGAGCATGAACAATGTAACGCTGTTCACACCGTTCCCCGATGAAAAGGGCTTTGCTCCGGTAATTTCATTTGTTATCGGCGACCTTACCGGTGAACAGACCGCCGCCGCCCTTGCGGAAAAGGGCGCTGCCGCAAGGGGCGGTTTTCACTGCGCCGCCCTTGCCCACAGAAAAATGGGCACCGAAAACCGCGGCACCTGCCGCATAAGCATAGGGCCGATGAACACCTTTGACGAAGCAATGAAGCTTGTGCGGATAATTTACCTTGCGGCAAAGGAAAATTAAATCCGACCCGACGTAAAACACAAAGGCATAATAAATCCGCGAAAAATAAGCCTTTTGGGAATATTTTAAAAAGATTTTAAAGAGTTTATTAACAAAATAAAGCTTGAAAATGCATTATGATGTGATATTATATATATAGAAGAAATGCCGTATTTTTGTGTGCGTCCGTTTTGCGCCCGGGGCGGCGGAAAATCCGCGGCGGCTTGTTGAAGCACGGATAAAAAAGAGGGGAAAGATATGACAGCAGATTTCGCTTTCAACTGGAACAGTATTCTGAATGTGCTTAAGACCTTTGGTATAAGCGATTTTTTTGATATAATAATTGTTGCTTTTCTTGTTTATAAGGTGTTAAGCTTTGCTTCAAACAGCCGTGCCGGTCAGCTTATCAAGGGCATATGCCTTCTTTTCGTGCTGTACTTTATCGCTTCGGAATTTACGCTTAAAAGTACCTCATATCTTTTGGAGCAGGTGTTCAGCTTCGGTATGATTGCCATTATCGTTGTGTTCCAGCCGGAGCTTCGCCATGCGCTTGAAAGCATGGGCAAATCAAAGATTTCAAACCTCAATTTCTTCAATTTCACCGGCGAGCACATGGACGAAGAGGCTCTTATGAAAGACTGCATAGCCAAGGTGGTTGACGGCGTTTCGGAGCTTTCAAAGCACGATGTCGGCGCGCTTATTGTTTTTGAACGCGAAACAAAGCTTGGCGAAATAATAGCCACCGGCACCATAGTCAATGCCGACCCCAGTAAAGAGATAATCGGGAATATTTTTTTCCACAACGCGCCCATGCATGACGGCGCCACAATAATCCGCGGCGGAAGAATTTATGCGTCGGGCTGTTTTTTGCCGCTTTCCGAAAACTATGATATAAGCAACATGCTTGGAACGCGCCACCGCGCCGCCCTTGGCATAAGCGAAAACAGCGACGCTGTCGCCGTCGTCGTTTCCGAAGAAACGGGCATAATCTCTATGGCGGTGAACGGCCAGCTTACAAGAGAACTTGACCCCGTAAGCTTAAAGCGCAAGCTGGAAGAACTGCTTATCAACGAAAAGCCCGACCCTAAAAAAGTAAAAGCAGAGGAAGGGAAAAAGGCCGATGAATAAAAAAGATTCTATCTTCAAAAATAAAAAAGTGCTTTGGGCGCTTTCTCTTGCGGTTTCGGTGGTAATATGGCTTATTGTTTCAACCGTGCTGCGTCCTACGGGCGAAACTACCGTTTCCGGCGTCGGCGTAAATATCAACATACAGTCCGGAATTCTCGGTCAGATGGGTCTTTCTGCCATAGAGGGCGGCGAAGCCACCGTCGATGTGGTAATAAGCGGCCGCCGCTCCGTAATCGGCGGCGTTACAGCCGAAGATATTTCCGTTTCTCCGTCGCTTTCGGGCGTTTCCGGCGCGGGTAAATATTCTCTTGAGCTTATTGCAAGAAATACAAGCGGCAAGGACTTTGAGATTATTTCCGTTTCTCCGTCGACAATGCCGGTAAAGTTTGATAAATATGTTGAAAAGACCTTAAGCCTCGGCTATATTGTAACCGGGGATTATTCCGTACCGGATAATTATGTTCAGGAGCCTATTTATACCGACCCCGCCGAAATAACCGTAGTCGGGCCCGAAAAAGATCTTGAAAACATTGCCGGCGCCAAGGTAAGCGTTACTCTTTCGGGGGAATATAAAGAAACAATTGCCGTAACCGGTGAAATTGTTCTTGTCAACAAGGACGGAACTGCGGCAGAATATAATCATAACGAAATAAGCATAAGTCAGAATACCGCAACGGTGTATATCCCAATTTATCAGAGCACCACAATTCCGCTTGCATTTGAATATACCAATGTGCCGGAGGGATTCAACCCCTCCACGCTTAAATACAAGCTTTCTCAGGAAAGGGTGTTTGTAGAGGGCGAAAAAAATAACCTCGCCAAATACGGAAAGCTTTTTCTCGGATATGTCGATTTAAGGGAAGTTACTCTTTCTAACTCAAGCTTTGAGTTTGACGTTGTGTTCCCTGACGGAATTATCGGGATGGATAACATTGATTCCGTAAGACTCGATTTCGATTTGGAGGGGTATGAAGAAGCCACCTTCAATGTAAAGCAGATAAACATTGTCAACATTCCGGTTAGCTACCGCGCCAGTGTAAATGCCGAAAAGGTGGCAATCAAGCTTATCGGCCCCAAAGAAACCATAGAATCGCTTTCTGCCGGAGATATTATTGTTCAGGTAGATATGAGCACCCGCGAAATCACCCAGACCGGTCAGTACAAAATGCAGGCGGATATAATTCTTCCCAAAGAAAGCGCCGCATGGGCCATTGGCAACTATTCCGTGACGGTTACGGTGAGAAAGTAATCAAATTTATGAAAAGGGTTCAAATTTCAGCAAAGTTTGAACCCGTTTCTTTTGTAAAGGAAAATAAAATGCCTATAATTGTTTCAGAAATAAGAATTTCTCCGAACGAACCTAAAGAAAAAGCTTTTGCAAGGGCGCTTTCGGAGCTTGGTCTGCGCCGTTATGAAAACGTAAGCACCCGTATTTCAAAAATCTCCGTAGATGCGCGTCACAAGGATAATGTGCAGCTTGTATGCTCCGTTGCGGTAAGTTGCGACGAAGAAGAAAAGATTTTTGAAAGAAAAAAAGCAAAAAATATCATCCTTCGCAAGATTGCTCCGGATAAAATACCCGCGCTTAAAAAGCCACCGGAAACAAGACCCGTTATAATCGGTTTCGGCCCCGCGGGAATGTTTGCGGGGCTTTATCTTGCCCGCGCCGGCGCAAAACCGGTTATATTTGAACGCGGAGCTCAAATTGACGAACGCGCCGCAGCCGTGGAAGAATATTGGGGCGGCGGAAAACTGCGCCCCGATGCAAACGTACAGTTCGGCGAGGGAGGAGCGGGCACCTTCAGCGACGGAAAGCTTACCACAAGGATAAATGACCAGCGCTGCGACTTTGTGCTCAAGGAGCTTGAAAGTCACGGCGCGCCGGAAGAAATTCTTGTAAAAGCAAAACCGCATATCGGAACTGACAGACTTCGCAACGTAGTAAAAAACATCCGTAAAGAAATAATCGCCCTTGGCGGAGAGGTGCATTTTCTGTCGCCTGTTACGGATATCGGCATAAAAGACGGCAAAGTGCGCTCCGTTACGGTAAACGGTGCTCAAATTCCGGCAGAAAACGTTATTCTTGCCGCGGGGCACAGCGCAAGAGATACCTTTGCGATGCTGAATTCAAAGGGCGTGCTCATGGAAGCAAAACCGTTTTCCGTCGGTGCTCGAATTGAGCACCTGCAATCGGATATAGACCGCGCGCAGTACGGTGACTTTGCCGGAAACCCGGCGCTTTGGGCGGCGGAATACCAGCTTTCATATAAAGTTGACGGCCGCTGCGCATATACCTTTTGTATGTGTCCGGGCGGATATGTCGTGCCCGCAGAAGACCACAGCGAGGCAATAGTTACCAACGGAATGAGCTGTTTCGCCAGGGACGGCAAAAACGCAAACGCGGCGGTGGTGTGCTCCGTTTCCGCAGAGGATTTCGGAGGCGACCCATTCAAAGCAATGGCTTTTCAGGAACAGCTTGAGCACAAAGGGTTTGCTATGGGCGGCGGAAAGGCTCCCGCACAGACGGTGGGCTCGTTTCTTAACGGCGGCGCTTCGCGCTTTGGCAGGGTTGAACCAACCTATGCCCGCGGCGTTGCCGAATCGGATTTAAGAAAGGTTTTTCCTGCGGAAATAACCTCCGTTTTGCAAAAGGGCTTGTTAAGCTTTGACAGAAAGCTTGCGGGCTTTGCCGCCGCGGACGCAGTGCTCACGGGTCCCGAAACCCGCACAAGCTCTCCGGTTCGCATTGTGCGAAACCCCGACTCCTTTGAAGCCGTGGGCGCAGAGGGGCTGTATCCCTGCGCCGAGGGTGCGGGCTACGCCGGAGGAATTATGAGCGCCGCTGTTGACGGGCTTCGCTGTGCGGAAAAGGTGCTTGAAAAATATATGTAATTAAAGCGGGCTTGTCTGAAAAGGCATTTATTATCTTATCGCACCGCCGTAAATAAATGTGCCGCAATTACTGCGTAAGTTAATGCAAAAGCAAGGGGGACTGTGTATGCGCTTTGAAAAATCAAGCGGAATAAAAGTTAAGGTTTTGCCGGAACAAAGGCAATTTGTTGCGGCCGCGGATATGATAACCGCCGCCCTGCAAAAAGAAAATGTAATCGGCTATGATATTTTTGACGGCGAGCAGCTTGTGGGCTTTGTTATGCTACGTAAATACGACGATGAAGAAACCGGCGAAACCCGCTGGTTCCTTTGGGAATACGCCATAGACTCGGCGTTCCAGGGCAGGGGATACGGCAAAAAAGCCCTTGTGGAAATAATAGATTTTATGCGGCGCGATTTTGACATGAAAATTATGACCACAACCTATATTTGGGGCAACGAAGCCGCCAAAAACCTTTATGAAAGTATGGGCTTTGCCGAAACGGATGTGGTTGATGAACCGGATTGCCACGAAGTTAATATGATTTATCGCTGCGAATAAAGCAAAAAATGCACCGCCTTTGCCGGTGCATTTTTGTTTGGCTTTTTATATGAAGCAGTGTACGGCTGGCAGCAATAACACCGGCGTTAAAGTTTGATACTATAACAAAAAATCCTCTGTAATTCATACGAATTACAGAGGATTTGTGGCGGAGATGAAGAGATTCGAACTCTTGAGAGGCTTTTGACCCCTACGCGATTTCCAGTCGCGCGCCCTCGACCAATCTAGGCGACATCTCCAAAGATTGCTTGAGTAAGCTTGCTGTCTGTTAACAGCTTGTTTATTATACTAAATGCGGCGATAAAAATCAAGTGTTTTAGCAAATTTTTTTATAATTTTCTTAAAAAATTGCGTGCGGGCGCTGTTTATGGTATTATAGATAAAGTAAAAAAGCGCGCCCGCAGTTTATATTATAAAGTGGCGCCGCGCCGCTTTGCAAAAAAGGAAATATGCGGCGCTGTAAAATAAAAACGGGTATGTTAAAAGGGGGATGCTTGCCGTGGAAGAAATTCTCGCTCCGGCAGGAGGAAAAGAACAGCTCTTGGCGGCTGTGCGCGCCGGCGCAGACGCAGTTTACCTCGGCGCAAGGAACTTTAACGCACGGCGCGGCGCAGCCAACTTTGAAGAAAACGAGCTTTTTGAAGCCGTGTCCTATTGCCATGCGCGAAACGTAAAGGTTCATGTGACTCTTAATACTCTTGTTACCGACAGCGAACTTCCCGACCTTCTTGAGGAAATAAAATATGTTGCAAAAAGCGGCGCAGACGCCGTTATAGTGCAGGATCTTGCGACGGCAAAGCTTGTGCGCGAGCATTGTCCCGATATTGCCATGCACGCTTCCACCCAAATGACAATACACAACCTTGCGGGCGCCGTCGCCGCAAAGGAACTTGGCTTTTCGCGCATAGTTCTTTCCCGGGAACTTTCGCTGAATGAGATAAAAACCATTGCCGCCGGCACGGATGCGGAGCTTGAAGTGTTTGTGCACGGAGCTTTGTGCATGTGTATGTCCGGCGCATGCTATCTTTCTTCGATGATTGGCGGAAGAAGCGGCAACCGCGGTCTTTGCGCCCAGCCCTGCCGCCTTGATTTCCGCTTTGGAGAGAAAGACCACGCTCTTTCGCTTAAAGATATGTCATATGTGGAACATATCAGGGAGCTTGCCGCCGCCGGCGTATGCTCTTTCAAAATAGAGGGCAGAATGAAGCGGCCGGAATATGTCGCCGCGGCGGTAAATGCCTGTAAAACCGCACTTGCCGGCGGCGTGCCGGATATGGAAAGTCTGCGTGCGGTTTTTTCCCGCCAAGGGTTTACCGACGGATATTTTACCGGAAGACGCGGCGCCGATATGTTCGGCTTTCGCTCTCATGACGATGTAACGGCGGGGGAGCGGGTCTTTAAAAGCCTTGCCGCGTTATATAAGGATGAACCGCAGAAAGTTCCGCTTAAAATGACCCTTTCTCTTTCGGAGGATGCTCCGTCCGTGCTTTCTGTAAGCGACGGTGAAAACCAAGTTTCCGCAAGCGCGGCGCCATGCCGAAAGGCGCTTAAAACCCCCACCGATTATGACATTGCCCGCCGCTATCTTTCAAAAACCGGCGGCACGCCGTTTTATCTGGAATCCCTTGATTTTTCCGCAAAGGGCGAACCCATAATTGCGGCGGGGGAGATTAACGAAATGCGCCGTAGCGCGCTTGCACGGCTTCTGGAAATCCGCAGCCGCGTTATACCGAAAGAATTTATTGAAGCACCCCTTCCCAAAGCGGAAAAGCACAGCTGCGGCAAAGCCGCCTTTCGCCTGCGCTTTGAAAAATATGAACAGGTCTGCTTTGAAAATTCCGCCAATGCAATAATCCTGCCAATTGCCGAAATAGAGCGCCGCCCCGAAGCGATAAGCCGCTTTGGCAGCCGTCTTTTTGCCGAGCTTCCGCCGCTTGTTTTCCCAATGGAGGAGGAAAAGCTTAAAGCGCGCCTTGAGGCGCTGAAAAAAGCAGGCGTAACCGATGTTGTCTGCGACAATATCGGAGTTCTTGCCATTGCAAAAGCCGCAGGAATGACCCTTCACGGGGGACATGGGCTTAATATACTAAACAGCGTCGCCCTTTCGGAGTATGAGCGCCTCGGTCTTTCGGACGCGACTGTTTCCTTTGAGCTTTCCGCAGCGAAAATCCGCCGGCTTTGCGGAAAAATACCGCGGGGAATAATCGGCTATGGCTATCTTCCGCTTATGCGAACCAGAGCCTGCCCGCTTAAAAAGGCCTCCGGTTGCAAAGGCTGCCCCGGTACGGGCAAGCTTCGCGACAGAATCGGCAAGGAATTTACTTATCTTTGCTTTGAACGGAAGTTTGGAACTTTGCTTAACAGCGTTCCTCTTTGGACTGCGGATAAAGATATTCAGGGCGTTGACTTTGTGACGCTTTGGTTTACTACGGAATCGCCGGAACGCTGTGAAAAGGTTTACCGTATGTTTACCGCAGGACAGCCTGCGGACATAGAGCGCACCTGCGGCCTTTATTTCAGGGAACTTCTGTAACCGTTTTTATTTTATGCTTAAGATATAAGAAGCACCCGCTTGCGGTGCTTCTTTTTCGTCGTACATGAGCTATTCAAATTATCTTGCGGTTTCAAAAACTGCCGCGCCCGAAAAAACAAATGCTTTATGCATGCAGGCAGATTTTTGCGCAGGGTCTTTTTGTAAAACGAAAAATGCGCAAAACTGCGTATAATTATGCCGTAAATAAGGAAAAATAAAAGCAAAAAACTTCCGGAGGATTTGCTATGATTGAAAATGATACGGTAAGGCTTTTGCGCGAGTGTGACGCCGGCGTTGATATGGGCGTTTCCGTCATTTCGGATGTTATGGGCAAGGTTGGTTCTTCCGCCCTTAAAATGACCCTTAACCGCTGTAAAACGGAGCACGAAAAGCTTAAAACAGAAATTGAAGTTCTTCTTAACAGCTATCATGACGAAGGAAAAGAGCCAAACCCTGTTGCAAAGGGAATGTCATGGATTAAAACCAATGTGAAAATGGCAGCGGACGATTCAGACGCGACCATTGCCGACCTTTTGACCGACGGCTGCGATATGGGAACAAAGTGCCTTTGCAAATATCTTAATCAGTATAAGGCGGCGGATGAAAGGTCAAAAGACATTGCAAAGCGCCTGATTCAGCTGGAGGAGGATTTGCGCAGCGATTTAAGACAATATCTTTAATTAAACTGCGGGCAGGCGGGCTGCCCGCAGTTTTTTGCGGGCAAATTTAATGCGGCGCTGCGCCATTTGTAAATAAAGCCTTGAATATGCGCGCCTTTTCCGCTATAATATAATGGATTTTGGAAGAAAGGCGGTGAAAAAAGCCGTGATACTTGAAATAACGGGTCTTAATAAAAGCTTCGGGGCAAAAACCGTCCTCTCTGACCTTGATTTAAAGATTGAAGACAAAGACAGAATAGGTCTTATAGGCGAAAACGGAGCGGGCAAATCCACTTTGCTTAATATTATAGCCGGCGATATGGATTACGACAGCGGAACACTTGCCCGCGGAACGGGAAAGCGCATAGGCTTCCTCCGGCAGGACAGCGGTCTTGCCCTTGGCGGAACGATAATTTCCGAAATGCGCTCGGTTTTCGCATCAGTGCTCAAATCGGAGGAGCGCCTGCGCTCCCTTGAGCACGATATGGCAAGCTTTGAGCACGGCTCTGCAAAGTACGTAAGCCTTTTTGCGGAATATGAGCACGAAAAAAGCCGCTTTGAAGCGGCGGACGGCTATAATATAAATGTGAAAATCAATACGGTGCTCACGGGTATGGGCTTTAGCTCCTTTGACCCCGAAACGCCGGTGGAGCGCCTTTCCGGCGGCGAACGCACGCGCCTTGCCCTTGCAAAGCTGCTGCTTGAAGACCCGGATTTGCTCATGCTTGACGAGCCCACAAACCACCTTGATTTTAAAACCCTCGGCTGGCTTGAGGATTATCTTTCAACATATAAGGGCGCAATTCTCACCGTTTCGCATGACAGATATTTTCTTGACAAAATCGTGAATACCGTCTGCGAAATGGAAAATAAAACACTTGTGCGCTATAACGCAGGCTATACCAAGTACCTTGATTTAAAGGCGGCGCGCC
This sequence comes from Oscillospiraceae bacterium, assembly GCA_004556975.1. GTDB lineage: Bacteria > Bacillota > Clostridia > Oscillospirales > Ruminococcaceae > UMGS1668. The sequence continues at coordinate 121,444 of SFFD01000002.1, forward strand.
TTGCAAGAATGCAGAAGGAATATGACCGCCAGATGCGCGAAATTGCGGAGCTGGAGGACTTTATCGCCCGCAATAAGGTGCGCGCCTCCACCACCAAGCGCGCTCATAGCCGCGAAATGGAACTTGAGCGTATGGAGATAAAAGAGCGCCCGACTCCGCCGCCAAAGCCGCCGAAATTCCGCTTTTCCTACGAGCGCGAGCCGGTAAAGGACGTGCTTACGGTCGAGGGGCTTCGCCTTGAAGTGGGGGAGGGCGCGGAAAAAAAGCTGCTCTGTCCCTCGGTGGATTTGACTGTGCGCCGCGGCGAAAAGATTGCCATTGTGGGAATGAACGGCGTTGGCAAAAGTACGTTTATAAAAACCATTCTCGGAATTTTGCCGCACACCGCCGGAATAATCGAGTGGGGGCGTAATGTCCGCGCAGGGTATTACGACCAGCACAACAGCTATCTTCACCCAAACAAAACCGTTTTGGACGAGCTTTGGGATATGTTCCCGCGTTCCGACGAGCTTACCCTGCGTTCCGCTCTCGGCCGCGCGCGCATTACCGGCGACAATGTGTTCAAAAAAGTAAGCGTGCTTTCCGGCGGTGAAAAGGCGCGCCTTAGCTTTGCGGCGCTTACCCTTAAGGATTCAAATGTGCTCGTCCTTGACGAGCCGACGAACCATATGGATATTTCCTGCAAGGAAGCCCTTGACGAAGCGCTTCGCGAGTTTACCGGCACAATAATTATGGTCAGCCATGACCGCTATCTGCTCAACCGGGTGCCCACAAGGATTATCGAAATGTTCCCCGACAGGCTTGTAAGCTATGAGGGAGTTTACGACGACTATCTTCGCCTGAAGGAAGAAGCTCCCGCTGCGGCGCGCGAAGAAAAAAAGCCGACCCAAAACGAAACGGCTTATTACAAAACAAAACAGCAAAAAAGCGAGGACGCAAAGCGCCGCAGCCGCATAAAGGCCATCGAAAACGAAATTGCAGAGGCGGACGCCCGCCTTGCGGAAATAGAAAAAGAAATGGCTTTACCGGAAATCTGCGCCGATTACGAAAAGATGACGGCGCTTTGCGCCGAAATGGAACAGCTTAAGGACAAACAAAACGCCCTTATGGACGAATGGGCAGAACTTACGGAGGATTGATTTATGGAAAATATGGATATAAGAACGCTTTTGCTTCTTTGCGCTTCGCTTTTTTCGGCAATCGCAGGCGGATTTTTCGCACAACGGGCGAAAAAAACAGAAAAATTCGCTTTGCTTGTCATATCCGTAGTGTTTGCCGCCCTTTGCCTTGTGGGGATAATCCTTTCCGTACTTTCGCTGATATTCAAATGAAAAAAGCCGCGGCTTAACCAAAGCCGCGGCTTTTTTTCGCCAAGCAGTATTATTCTATCGCAGTCAAGTGCACGGCGGAAAATAAAAGGCTCATTCCGCCCAAAAAACTCTGTTCGGCTTTCTTTCCGCTGCCTGCGGAATATCGCCGTCAATATATCCGACGGCGCAGTGGCCGATTCCTTCCCATTCGCCCTCAACGCCAAGGTCTTTTAAAAGCTGCCGATATTCGGGCTCTTCAAATTCCTGTTTGGCGCGGTGAATCCATATGCTTCCAAGACCGAGAGAGTGCGCGGCAAGCATCATATTGCCCATAACAAGGCTTCCGTCATAAACCCGGTTTGCCCATTCCTTTTCTGCCAGAACAATAAGAACTGCGGGTGCGCCGTAGAAAGGGTCGAACCCTTCCGGAAAACCGCCTATTCTGCGGTTTTCTTCCGCAATGCGGTCGCGCAATTCCTTATTTGTAACCGCAAGAATTATGGCTGACTGTTTGCCCTTTGCGCTTGCCGCATAAAGGCCCGATTCGATTATCTGTTCAAGTTCGGCTTTTTCGGGCATATCGGGCTTGAATTTTCTTATGCTGCGGCGTTCTTTTATTGCTTTAATGACTTCGTTCATTCCAATTCCTCCTGTCAGATATTATAAACAAGCGTTCTTAAAAATTTAGGTATTGTTTTAAATATCGCTGATTTCAATCTGATGTTTAAGCCTTTGATAAAACTCAATTTGAAAGTCCAGCTTTTCGCACCAAAGCTCGTGCCCGGATTTCGTACCAAACTCCAGCTCTTTGTATTTCCGGAGTTTCGCAATGGCTTTTTCTGTGTGCCCGCGCTTTTCATCAATGCTCATTTCGTCGTATTTTATCCATTTAAGGTTTTCAAAAATGCGATAGGCGTCAAAGCGGTCTATGTTGTCCGCGTCGCCGACGGTAAGAGCAAAAGCGGTGCGTTTTCCGTCAAAATCCGCTTTGTCATCAGCGTGAATGGCTATTCCGTAGCAAATATCCTCAATAACATCGGGTTCAAAGCCAAGCTCCTCAAGAAACGGGCGCGCAATTTTTGCGGAGTATCTTCCGTGGTTTCTGTAATCTTCGGAATCTTTAAATTTTCCGCAGTATGAAATGTCGTGCAAAAGACAGGCAACAACCATTGCTTCTGCGTCAAGCCCCTCTTTTTCGGCAATATATTTGCCTATGTTTGCAACGCGGACAGAATGCTCATAACGGTACTCTTTTTCATAGGGCTTGTCGCTGAAATATTCGCTGCCGTCAAATTTACGGCGAAGAAATTCTTTTGCAAGTTCAACGGAGTTTTCTTTTCTCATGGGTACTCCTTTCCGTCAATATAAATAAAGCGGGCTGAAAAACAGCCCGCCTTCGCTTAAAAAATCATTCCTTTACTGCATAGCAGCAACGAACGGGGGAATATACCTTTTCTTCAGCCTTAAGCTCTTTAATTGCTTTGGAAACCTCGTCCTTGTCTGCGCCGAGGGCTGCGGCAATTTCACCGGGACGAAGCGGCTTTTCGGAATTTTTGAGCAGTTCAATAATTTGTTCTTTCATTTTATATCTCTCCTTAAAATTTGATTTTTTGTTTTATATATGTCAGCTTACAAAACGCCGCAGATTTTAATACATTATATCCGATTGCTTTTGCAAAGTCAATCTGAAAGAAACGCCGAAGCTTGATTAAAAGCAAATTTCGTAATAAAGACATGAACAACGCCGCGACATTCTTCTTCGTCAGAAAAATTACCGGGTGTCATACCGCATTTTTCCATTGCTCTGCGGCTTGCTTTTGGTGAATTCATATCTTCATCAGAAAACCGTGTTTTCAGCGTAAATCGGTCGTTCGCTTATAAGCAGAAATTGATATGCTTCTTTAAAATTCCCAAAAACCCGCATAAACACTGGGTTTTTTCGACATTTACTTGTCAAGGGGTTTCATTGTTGGGAAAAGAAGAACATCGCGGATGGAATAATTTCCGGTAAGAAGCTGAACCATACGGTCAATTCCTACGCCAAGGCCGCCCGTAGGAGGCATACCGTATTCCATGGCGGTAAGAAAGTCCTCATCAAGGCGTTCCGCCTCATCGTCGCCCTGCTCGCGAAGAGCTGCCTGCGCCATAAAACGCTCGCGCTGGTCAATGGGGTCATTAAGCTCGGAATATGCGTTTGCGTGTTCGCGCCCGGCAACAAAAAGCTCAAATCTTTGGGTCATCCAGGGCTTTTCGGGGTCCTTTTTGGTAAGAGGGCTTACCTCAATGGGGTATTCGGTGATAAAGGTAGGCTGAATAAGCTTGTCTTCAACAAATTCGTCAAAGAACGCGGCAAGGATGTCGCCCTTTTTGTGGCGTTCCTCAAACTCAACTCCGTGTTCCTTGGCAACCTTTCTTGCGGTTTCAAGGTCGGGAATTTCGTCAAAATCGACTCCGGAATATTTTTTGACCGCTTCGGTCATGGTAATGCGCTCAAAGGGCTTGCCAAGGTCGATTTCGTGGCCGTCAAATTCCACTACGGTTTTACCGATTACGTTTTCGGCGCAGCGGCGGAACATTTTTTCGGTGATGTCCATCATGCCGTCAAGGTTGGTATATGCCTGATAAAGTTCAAGCTCGGTGAATTCCGGATTGTGACGGGGGTCCATGCCCTCGTTGCGGAATACACGGCCGATTTCATAAACTCTGTCAAAGCCGCCGATGATAAGACGCTTAAGATAAAGTTCAAGAGCAATGCGCATATACATATCGATGTCAAGAGCATTGTGGTGAGTGATAAAGGGTCTTGCGGAAGCGCCGCCGGCGATGGTGTTGAGCACGGGGGTCTCAACCTCAAGGAATCCTTCTTCGTCAAGAAGCGCGCGGATTTCCTTTATTATCATGCTGCGCTTTACAAAGGTATCTTTAACCTCGGGGTTTACAATAAGGTCAACATAGCGCTGACGGTAGCGAAGCTCCGGGTCTTTAAGTCCGTGGAATTTTTCCGGCAGGGGAAGGAGGGACTTTGCAAGCAGCACAACGGAGGTGGCGCGCACGGAAATTTCGCCCATGTGGGTGCGGAACACAACGCCGGTAACGCCGATGATGTCGCCGATATCCCACTTTTTAAAATCAGCGTAAGCGTCGTCGCCGACCATATCCTTGCGAACATAAAGCTGAATGCGGCCCTGCTTATCCTGAAGGTCGGCAAAGCTTGCTTTGCCCATGCCGCGCTTGCTCATAATGCGGCCTGCCATAGAAACGGTCATAACGCTTTCTTCGCCTTCGGGCGGGTCAACAAAGCTTGTTTTAACGTCGGCGGAATATGCGGTAACGTCATATTTTGTGATTACAAAAGGGTCTTTGCCGGCTTCACGCAGGGCGTCAAGCTTGTCGCGTCTTATTTGCAGAAGTTCGGAAAGCTGCTGTGCCGAAAGCTCCTGTTCCTGAATATTTTCGTCCATTATAAACTTCCTTTCAAAGGGGAATAGTAATTCAAAGATAATTTATTTTACCATATAAAATTGTAAATAACAACAGCAAAAGCAAAGAAAAGCTAAAAAAACGCCCATAAACGGCGCTTTGATTTGCTTCTTCAGCTGTGCTGTAAAACTGCGTTTGCTTTTCGGTATTTATTTCGCTTCCGTTTTGTGGTATATTTGTTTTGAGCGAAGGAACATCGCCTCGCAAACTTGATTTCTTTCCTTGTGCGCCCGGTACCGGACCGGGTTCTGCGTTTGGAATAGGAGTCAGGTTTATTTCGTTTAGTACCTTATGTGTGCGATAGCTGTTCTTTCCGGGGATGACCTCAACATCAAAGGCAACAACATACGGCTTGCCGTCTATGGTTGCTTTTGTCTCAAAATAGTCGTACCTTTCGCTTGCTGCGCTGTCTCTTTTTTTACTGCCGCTGCGGTGAACACCCTGCATTTTTTAAACCAATAAGGAAAAGTTCGGGAACAATTACTTCAAATTCTTAAAAAGTTACGGTTATTCGCATATAATGTATTCTGTTAGATTATATCATCACGAAGGTTCGATATGGACGGAATCAAAGGCTATATCTCCATACGGGAAGCGTCCTGCCGCTGGGGAGTGTCGGAGCGGCGAGTCAACCAATACTGCGCTGAAGGGCGCATTCCCGGCGCATCCCGTTTCGGAGGTGAACATCATGCCAAAACCGAAATGGAACCTGAATACCATTTACATATCCGAACGGCTGCAGGAAAGTCTGGGGTCCATCTCCCGCTGCGCCATGACTACCGTTGTTGCCGCCCATGGGCTACGGAAAGACTACGGCGGTTAGTTGGTATCTGGCCGAGCGTGCCAAAACAGAAGCGTTACATATCATTCGCATCAGTGTATATTCCGATAACCTTGCTATTCTTTGGAAAAGCGTACAGGACGCTTTTGCTCGGGCAGGTTTTGACTTCCTGCGGGACTATACCTGCCCCACGGATGCCGCCGGCGGCGGACTGCTGGTGGATGATCTCTGCCATGAGCTGGCGGGAAAAAAATCCTGCTATATCTTTGTGGACGATTTTCATCTCCTGACGGATAGACGCGTCTACACGTTCCTTTGTATGCTGGCAAACCGGCTGCCTGCGAATGTGCATCTGATATGAAGGAGCCTGATGCGGCAGTTCTCCGAGAGTTAATTGACCGCATCGAAGTGTACCACGCAGACAAGAAATCCAAGATGAGGAAAATCACTATTGTCTACAACCTCGTCGGTGCATTTGACTTTACACGGGCTATCCAAGAAGCCTGCGATACAACTCAAAAACAGAAAAAGACGGCATAGCCGTAAAGCTAAACCGTCTTTTGTTTTAATGTTTTAATTCACAGCTCCATTAGGGAGCTTTTTTGAATGTTTTTGGCTTATCTGCTTATGTGAAGTACTTTGAATCTCGCAATGTCGCCGGTGGGAAGCATAGCTTCGGCAACCTCGTCTACCTTTTTTCCGATAAGAGCTTTGCCGATGGGGGATTCATCGGAGATGACGTTATTGTCGGGGTCGGCTTCTGTGGAGCCGACAACGGTAAAGGTAACTTCTTCATCAAATTCCTCATCATAAACCTTTACGGTTGCTCCGAGAGAAACCTTGTCGGTGCCAAGTTCGTCTTCATCAAGAATAACAACATTTTTAAGCATGACCTCAAGGTCGGCAATACGTGCTTCAACAATGGCCTGCTCGTTTTTTGCTTCGTCATATTCGCTGTTTTCCGAAAGATCGCCGAAGGAACGGGCAACGCGGATTTTGTCTGAAACTTCTTTGCGGCGGACTGTTTTAAGCTGAACAAGCTCATCTTCAAGTGCTTTAAGTCCGCTTTCAGTAACAACAATCTTTTTTTCCATATAAGACAACTCCTTAATTAAAACGGCAATACTATGATTATATGCGTGTTTATGCCCGGTGTCAAGCAAAAAACAAAGGTTTTATCCGTTATTTTCCTCGCCGGAACCGCTTTCGGAATTTTCTTCGTCAACATTCGTATTGATTGCGGCAGAAACAACCTCAATGGCCTTGGCAAGCTGTGTATCAATGCTCGGGTCAATGGTGCTCAAGTTGCTGAAGTCTGCCACATATCCGAGAGAAACGGCGTGGTCCGGATTAATCCCGACACCTTCCCATGCCGTTTCGGAATTTGCAAGATAATATTTGCCGATGGTGAGCTGAATGGCGGAGCCGTCGTCAAGCTTATATATCTTTTGCAGGGAACCTACACCTGCGGTTTGCGTGCCCACAATTTTTGCCTTGCCAAAGTCGCGAAGGCCGGCGGCGAAAAATTCGGCGGCGCCGGAAGTGCCTTCGTTCACAAGAACAACCATAGGAATATTGGTTTCTCTTGAGTTGGAGGTGTAAAGCGTTTCTTTTGAACCGTCATTATATTCCACATAAAGCATATCCCCGGAACCCACAAGACGGTCCAGAATGGTTGCCGCGGAAGAAATAAGGCCGGAACTTACTGAACGCACATCAAAAACAAGATATTGCGCGCCGGCTGAAATTGCTTTTTCAACCGCTTTGCTGAACTGGTCCGGAGTGCTTTCGGTGAAGTTGTCAACGCGGATGTAATAGTGATTGTCAAAAGCTATTGTGGCAACATTGGTGGGGGTAAGTACGCGGCGGGTTATTTCCATTTCGGTGTCCTCGCCGTTACGGCGGACTTTAAGAGTAACCTTTGTGCCCGCCTCGCCGATAAGCAGCGCTTCCGCGTCTGCATAAGTGTCTGCCGAAAGGTTGATGTCGTCAACCTTGATTATAAGGTCGCCGGGAAGAATTCCCGCGCTTGCAGCGGTGGAACCCTCATAGACCTTGCCGACAAGCATATAGCCGTCGCTGTCCATGCTTGCTGAAATTCCGACTCCGGCAACGGTCTGGGAAGATGCCGCAACATACGCGGAATATGCTTCGGCGCTCATATAAAGGGCATACGGGTCGTCAATTCCGGAAAGGTAACCTTTTGCGACGCTGTCCATAAGCTTTTCTTCGTCAATGTCGCCGCGGTTTTGGCGAACGTAGTTGTCAATTTCGGTAAATTTTGCGAACATATTCTCGCGCTCGGTAATGCTGCTTACCTTTTCGTTAAAGTTGCGCAGCGCCAGCACCATTGTTAAAGAAATAGTGATGGCTATCGCTATAATAATAAGAGTGATTGCAGTGCCAAGAGTAATTTTTTTGCCCATTGTGTTCTCCTTGATTCTACCATTGAAAGCAATGGTTTAGTTAGCCGGTAACATAGGGAAGGGGATTGACCGATTTACCGTCCTTGCGCACCTCAAAATGAAGATGTGCGCCGGTGCTCCATCCGGTATTGCCTACGTTGCCGATTTGCTGCCCCATTACCACAACATCGCCGACGTTTACCGCAAGGGAGCTCATATGCGCATAAAGGGTGGTTATGCCGCCGCCGTGGTCAACAATAGCATATGTGCCGTAGCCATAGGAATAGCCGTTATAGGGGCATTGCTTTGTAAAAATGACCGTTCCGGTATTTGCGGCAACTACCTTCGCGCCGTGAATTCCCGAACCTGAAATATCAATTCCGGTGTGAAAATCGGTTCCGTTAAAGCGCCATCCGTATTCGCAGGTGATTTTGGAATATCCCGGCGCGGGCCACATCATCTCGCCGCCGACATAATCCTCCTTGCTTGTGGTAAGGTTTTTATAAATGTCCGCAATTTCGTTTTGGATTTCTTTAAGATATCCGGAAAGCTCCTCATAATTCTCTTCAAGCTCGCTTTGCATTGCGTTTATATCCTGAATGCTGCTGCGCGCTTCAATAAGGCTGTTTTGAAGGCTGTCGCGGGTTTCCGTAAGTTCAGCTTTTTCAGCCTCAAGTTCCTTTTTTGTTTCGTCAAGCTCCGCCTTTTCATCATTAAGCGAAGCAAGCTCTTCCTCAAGAACGTCCATAAGGGCACGGTCGTGCTCGTTAAGGCGTTTAAGATACATTGCCCGGGTCAGAAAGTCAGAAACGCTTTCGGAAGAAAGCAGCATAATAAGGGAGTTCGCCTTGTCGGAGTATCCGCCGGTCATATAGATTGCGCGTACTCTGTCCCTGAAAAGCTGCATACTTTCATTTATATCCGTTTCTTTTTTGTCTATTTCCGCATGCTTTGCGGAAATGTAATCCTGAGTAACATTGATTCTGTTTTGGCAAAGCTCCATCTGGTCGCGCGTAATGCTTATCTGCTCATCAAGGCTGTTTGCCTTTGCCTGAAGCTGAGCTTTTTCGCTTTTTGCGTTTTTTATTTTATCATTAAGTGCTTTTTGACGCGCGGCAATATCTTTTTGCTTGTCCTGAAGGTCGGCAAGCTGATTTTTATACTCCTCTTCCGCGGCGGAATTTGTATTTTTCGTTTTGCCGGATGTATTGTCGGCATATGCCGACACCGGCGAGGAAAGGGCGACTGTAATAATGCAAAGACCGCAGCATATCGCAGAAAGAAGCATGCGCTTTACCGTCTTTTTTTTCATTTTTACCTCCATAAAAAATTGGGTTCAACAAAACTATACTTTAAGATGCTTGCCGATAAAGGCAACGCAGCCGAATACGCCTATAAGTGCTCCTCCGCACAAAAATCCTATGAGCAGCTGGTGTGAAATGGCGGTAAAAGGCACCATTCCTGAAACTATCATTGAAAACCATTCGGATTTTTGTGAAAGAACCCATTTTGTTAAATAATCATACCCGAAATAGATAAGAGCGTAGGAAACTGCGCCGGAAATAAGGCCAAGGCTCATACCCTCAACAATAAAGGGAAGGCGAATAAAGCCGTTTGTGGCGCCGACGTATTTCATAATGTTTACTTCACGGCGCCTGCTGAAAACGGTAATCTTTATGGTGTTTCCCACTATCATAAGTGAAACGGCAACAAGAAGGCCGATTATAACAACGCCGCCGATATACGCCATTTTCTTAAGTCCGGTGATAACGCTTGCAACCTCCGTCATTGCAGAAACAGAAAGCACCCCGTCTATTTTTTCAATGGAAGCAACGGTGCTTTCAAGGTTGGAAACATCGTCAAAGGTAACACGGTAAGAATCCGGAAGGTTGTTGTCCTCTTTATAAGCCTCAAAAAGAAGGCCCTCGTCGCCCATAGAGTCCATCATGGAAGAAAGAGCCTCTTCCTTCGGAATAAACTCAATGGTGGCGATTTTTCCGGTGGAGATAATTGACTTTCTTATGCGCTCCTGCTCTTCGTCGGTTGTGTTGTCGTCAAGGTATACGATGGCTTCGCTTTGGTCCTCAAGCTCATCCACAACGCTGGAAACGTTTACCGCAAGCAGCGCCGCCGCTCCGATAAGAAGCATGCACGAAACCAAAACGCCGATGGAAGCAAGGGACATAAGCCGGTTGTTCCAAAGGTTTTTAAAACCCTGTTTTACAAGATAGAAAAAACTGTTCAGCATACAGGCGCCTCCGTTCCTTCAACATCGCGGATAACTTCGCCTTTTTCAATGGTAATGACGCGGCGGTTAAACTGCTGCACAAGGTCATGCTCATGAGTTACCATGACAATGGTAACGCCAAGCTTGTTGATTTCGTTAAGCAGGTCGACTATTTCAAAGGAAAGTTCCGGGTCAATGTTGCCTGTCGGCTCGTCCGCTATGATAAGAGAAGGCGAATTTACAAGAGCCCTTGCAAGGGCAACACGCTGCTGCTCGCCGCCGGAAAGCTCGTCCGGTTTGCACTTTGCCTTGTTTGCAAGCCCCACAAGCGACAGCATATACGGAACCTTTCTCTTAATCTCCTTGTTTGAAACATTGGTAACACGAAGGGCAAACGCCACATTGTCATATGCGGTCATGTTGGGGATAAGTCGAAAATCCTGGAATACAACGCCGATGGAACGGCGGAATTTGGGTATTTTATATCGGGGCATTTTTCCAAGATTTTTTCCGTTCACCTTGATAACGCCGGAAGTTGCCTGTTCCTCCCGCAGCATAAGCTTAATCAGCGTGCTTTTGCCCGCTCCGGAAGAGCCGACTATGAATACAAATTCACCGTCGGCTATGCGAAGGCTTACGTCGTTAAGCGCTAAGGTGCCGTTTGGGTATTTTTTTGTCACGTTTTGAAATTCAATCAATTTTAAACCTCACAAAAAAGTTAATAGTAAAAAGAAGCCTTCCGTAAAAATCAATATTTAACAGGGTTTGCGGAAAGATACTTTTTGACCATAAGGGCAACCTTGAATACGATCGCATGGTCAAATTCCCTAAGGTCAAGACCGGTAAGCTTTTTGATTTTTTCAAGACGGTAAACAAGGGTGTTTCTGTGCACAAAAAGCTTGCGGCTTGTTTCGGAAACGTTAAGGTTGTTTTCAAAGAATTTTTGAATGGTGAAAAGGGTTTCCTGGTCAAGGCTTTCAATAGAACCTTTTTTGAAAACCTCGCGAAGGAACATTTCACAAAGCGTTGTGGGAAGCTGATAGATAAGACGCGCAATGCCAAGGTTATCGTAGCTTACAATGGCCTTGTCGGTGTCGAACACCTTGCCGACCTCAAGAGCGACCTGCGCTTCCTTAAAGCTCTTTGCCAAATCCTTTATGCCTGTGGCGGTGGTGCCGATGCCAACGTTTACTCTGGTAAAGAACTCGCCGCTTAAAGTTTCAATAATGGAGTTTGCAAGCTTTTCAATATCAGAGCTTTCAATACCGGGCTTGATTTCTTTGACAAGAACAACGTCGGATTCGCTTACGCTGAAAACAAAATCCTTGTTTTTGTCAGGGAAAAGGTTTTGCACAACATCAAAAACAGAAATATCGTTTACGGTAAGCACGCGGATGAAAAGAACCACTCTTGAAACGTCGGTGGGAAAGCGAAGCTCCCTTGCCTTGATATAAATATCGCCGGGCAGAATATTGTCGAGAATTACATTCTTGATAAAGTTTGCGCGGTCATATTTTTCATCATAATACTGCTTTATTCCCGCAAGAGAAACGGCCATAAGGGAACAGAACTGTGCCGCAAGTCCGTCCGTTCCGGCAACAAAAACCGCATATTCCGGTCTGTCGCCCACGCCGAATGCTTTGTATGTAAATCCGTCGCGGGTATGGCATTCGCCGTCCGCAGCCATTTCAGAAACAAGAAAATCGTTTCGCTCGCCGACTCTTGCAAGGTCGCTGCAGGCAATTACAACCGAACTGTCGTCGACAATGCCGACAGTCCTTCCGATGCTGTCATGCATCTGATGTATTATACCCTGAAATAATCTGTTTGACATTAAAACCCCTCTTTCACTCGGCATTAAATTATAAATGCTCTTTTTTTATTTTAAGTTAAATCGCACGAATTTTCAAGTCAATTTAGTAAAAAATCCATAAAAATTTTCAATTGCTTTTATGCCCTTTCAATAATCAGCAGGTATTTTTGCATAAAAACTTGCGGTATTTTTTGTGCAAAACGCTTTTTTTCAAAATCGGCCTGATTTGACTGAAATATTAAAGCCCGGCGATAAAACAGCCGGGCTTTTGTGCATTTTTATGATGGGTCGGTGAGTAACATATTATTTAAATTTCCGGAATTTTCTTCCGAAATATTGTTGGCTGCATATTCGGCTGCAAGCGCGCGCTGTTCGGCGCAAAACTCGCGAATATAATCTTTGCACTCCCGTCCGCGGATTTCGTCAGTAAATATGCTGTTTTCCGATTGCAATGCTTCCGCCTCCTGTATTAAAAGTCATCACTTCATTATATGAGAAAAAAGTGCGCAAGGTTTCGACCTAAAAAACCCGGTCGGCGGAATATAATTAAGTCACAGACGGCGGGGGCGATGCTTTTTGCGTATAATTTATGCCGATATTCTTATAACGATAAACCTTTCGGTGGATTATTTTGTACTGTTCGGAACGGCACGGCTTGCGGGCGCGCAGTTTCTTCGTATGAGGGCGCTTTTTGCGTCGGCAATAGGCGCTTTATATTCCCTTTGCGTAATTTTTCCCCTGGAGCAGTGGGCGCTTTCGTTAAGCCGCCTTGCGGTTTCCGCCGCAATGGTGCTGATATGTTTCGGAAAAAGAAGGGCAGGGGAATTTTTTCGGCTTTTAGCAATATTTTATCTTTGCGGCTTTGTCTTTTCCGGCTTTATGCTTCTTCTTGGAATTTTGGCGCAGCCGAACGCGTTTCTGCTTAAAAACGGGGTGGTATATTTTGAGTTTTCAGCTATGGAAATTGTTGTTGCCGCCTGCGCCGCATTTTTGCTGACAGAGATTTTGCGGCGGCTTTTCCGCCACAAAGAAGCCGAGGGCGCCTGTATGGCCAAAATATATTATAACGGAAAAGCCGCCGTGCTCAAAGGCTTTACCGATACCGGCAACAGCCTTGCGGAGCCGCTTTCCGGAGCGCCGGTGGCGGTTTGCCGGCTTGATTCGATGAAAAAGCTCTTCCCGCAGGAAATGCTTTCAGAGCTTGAAAGCGAAAATTTGAGCACGCGGTTCGGAATCCGCCTTGTTCCGTGCTCAACGGTTTCCGGTTCGGTGCTTATTCCTGCCATACGCCCGCAGAAAGTGGAAATCGAACAGGGCGGAACACTTTTTGAAGCGGAAAATATAATGCTCGGCTTTTCTTCATTTGCGCCGGCCGACACGCTTCTTCTTGGCAAAAATATAATTTTAAAACAGGCAAATAAAAGCTTTACGGAGGTAAGATAAATGAAAATGCAAAATCTGATAAACAGCATTGAAATGCGGATTTTTTGCCTTTGGTCGCGGATTTTTCCCGGGAAAATATATTACATAAACGGGCCTGAAAATCTTCCTCCGCCGCTGACAAAAGAAGAAGAAAAAAAGGCGTTTGAGGAGCTTGAGCACGGAAGCAGAGAAGCAAAAAATATGCTTATTGAGCATAACCTGCGCCTGGTAGTATATATTGCACGAAAATTTGAATCTACGGGAATCGGCGTCGAGGATTTAACCTCAATAGGAACCATAGGGCTTATCAAGGCCGTCAACACGTTTGAAGCGCGCAAGGGAATAAAGCTTGCAACATATGCTTCACGCTGTATTGAAAACGAGATACTTATGTTTATCCGCAAAACCCAGCCTCAAAAGAACGAGGTTTCCATCGACGAACCGCTGAATGTGGATTGGGACGGAAACGAGCTTTTGCTTTCGGACGTTCTGGGTACAGACAGCGACTGCGTCAACAGGGGAATCGAGCAGGATGCCGAGCGTCAGGTGCTGAACGAAGCGGTCGCCAGGCTTAGCGAGCGCGAGCATAAAATAATGGTGCTTCGCTTCGGCCTTTCGGGGGAAAAAGAGCACACGCAAAAGGAAGTTGCGGATATAATCGGTATAAGCCAATCGTACATTTCCCGGCTTGAAAAAAAGATAATATCGCGGTTAAGGCGCGAACTTGAAAAGACGGCGCTTTTCTGAAACGAATATTGCCGCAGGCAAAGGGTAATCTATTTTAAGAGGTGATATTTAATTTGTATTTAAAAAGAATAAAAAAGAACAAAACGGAAAAAGAAACGCCTTTGCCGCTTTACGAAACCAACCCGATAGTATTGGGCGAGAAAACTTCGCCCGATGCAAGTGAGCTTGCGGTGAAGCTTGCAAAAAAATGGGTGGATGAAAACCGCCTTTGAACGTATACCCCCAAACAAAATTATGCAAAAGTGCCCCGCATTGACTTTTTTACGGGGCACTTTTGGCTATATAATCGATTTTTTTTGAAAATTAAAAAAATCTGTGTTCACTTTCTTTAATTTGTGCTATAATATATGCCATCAATGTATTCTGGAAGGAGTGGTTGGTACATGGACGAAATCTGTAAACAGATTCGCAGAATGACTCTTGAATGTATCGGTAGCATAGGAAGCGGACATATTGGCGGCTCTATGTCGATTGTGGAGCTGCTTCGCGTGCTTTACTTTGATAAAATGAATGTGGACCCCAAAAACCCTAAAATGGAAGGCCGCGACAGACTTATTGTTTCAAAAGGACATGCGGGCCCCGCAGTTTATGCAACCCTTGCCCTTAAAGGCTTTTTCCCGAAGGAATGGCTCTATACGCTTAACAGGTTCGGAACGAACCTTCCCAGCCACTGCGATATGAACAAAACCCCCGGTGTTGATATGACCGCCGGCTCCCTCGGTCAGGGATTTTCCTGCGCTGTGGGAGTTGCCATAGGTTCAAAGCTTAAGAAAGACGGCGCGACCATCTATGCCATAGTCGGCGACGGCGAAAGCCAGGAAGGCCAGATTTGGGAAGCGGCAATGCTCGGCGCCCAGAAAAAGCTTGATAACCTTATTGCGTTTACCGATAAGAACAATATGCAGCTTGACGGTTATACGGACGATATAAACTCCCTTGGCGACCTTAAAGCAAAGTGGAGAGCTTTTGGCTGGTATACCCAGGAAATTGACGGTCATGACTGCGAAGCCATTTCTGCCGCCATTGACCGCGCAAAGGCCAAAAAGGGCAAGCCTTCCATGATTATACTCGATACAATAAAGGGTAAGGGCGTAAGCTTTGCCGAGGCAGCGGGTTCTGCCTGTCACAGTATGTCCCTGCCGAAAGAAAAAGTCGAAGCCGCTCTTGCGGAGCTTCAGTAAGGGGGAAAACAAACTATGATGATGAGAGAAGTTTTTGGAAACACCCTTGCGGAAATTATGGAGCACGATGAGCGAATCTGCGTTTTGGATGCCGACCTTGCCAACTGCAACGGTACAAAAAAGCTTCAGCAGCTTTATCCGGAACGCGCCTTTGAAGTGGGCATTGCAGAACAGAACATGGCTTCTGTTGCCGCGGGGCTTTCGTCATACGGGTTCATTCCGTTTATCAGTTCCTTCACTCCTTTTGCAACAAGAAGAATCTGTGACCAGATTGCGGTTTCAATCGCTTATGCAAAGCAGAACGTAAAAATTGTGGGAACCGACCCCGGAATTTCGGCTCAGCTTAACGGCGGCACTCATATGAGCCTTGAAGATATAGGCGTTCTGCGTTCCATTCCTACAATGGTCATCTTTGAACCGGCCGACAACGCTCAGCTTAAACAGGCGCTGCCGCAGATAATCGACCACTACGGCCCGGTTTATATCCGTATGTTCCGCAAGGATACTCCGGATATTTTCGACGATGAGAACTATACATTTGACCTTTTCAAAGCCGACAAAATTTACGAGGGCAAAGACGTTACCGTCTTTGCAAGCGGAATTATGGTAAAAAGAGCTATGGACGCCGCTGAAATTCTTAAAGAAGAGGGCATTAACGTCGAGGTAATCAACATACATACCATAAAGCCCATTGATACAGAAGCGGTTGTGGATTCTCTTAAAAAGACCCGCTGCGCTGTTGTGGCGGAAAACCACAATATCATAGGTGGACTTTTCTCTGCCGTGGCGGAGGTTGCCGCGCAGAATTGCCCTGTTCCGATTGTTCCGGTAGGAACAAAGGATGTTTTCGGCGAGGTGGGCAAGCTTCCGGAGCTTTCGGAAAAGTTCGGAATGACCGAAAAGGACATAGCCGAAGCGGTAAGAAAAGCCGTTTCAATGAAATAAAGGGGATACACCAATGAAAAAGAAAACAAAAAAGCCGCTTTTTGACAAACGCGCGCCAGGGGGCAAGCTTATTGTTTACGGCGCAATACTTATCATTATAGGCGGCGTGATAAATTCATATATGGCGTGGCTTTTCACCACCGGGGTGCTTTTCGGAGCGGCGAAAACGGGCGACGTTATCGGATACACCGTTTCTCTTTGCCTTCAGACCGCGCTTTCGCTTATAGTTGCGCTTGACGGCATAAACAACCGTAACCGCCCAAGCAAGGGACGCAAGGTCATGATAAACTCTCTGTGCGTTTTTGCCCTTGCAATAGTGCTTCTTATGCAAAACGGCTCGGCGCAGGGAACAGGGCTTATTATTGCGGCGGTTTCTGCCGCGGGCGCAATTACAATGTTCCTTGGCGGACTTAAAAACAGAAAAGTCTTTGGCGACGGAAAATAAAACAGCAAAAATCCTCCGGAATGACGCCGGAGGATTTTCGGCGCAAGGAGAAAGATGAATAAATTTATAAAAAGGCAGTCGCCGGCGCGCATAATAGCTTTGGGCTTTGCGGTTACGCTGCTTATCGGGTCGGCACTGTTGTGTTTGCCGTGCAGTGTAAAAAGCGGAATAACGCTGAGGTATATTGACGCGCTTTATACCGCAGCAAGCGCCGTTTGTGTAACAGGGCTTACAACGGTTGATCCAGGCAGCACTTTTACCGCATTCGGGCAGGTTATAATAGCGCTGCTTATACAGATAGGCGGTCTTGGGCTTACATCCGTCGGTGCGGGAGTAATTCTTGCCATGCGCAAACGCATGAATATTAAAGAGAGAAATATAATTCGTGATGCCATGAATCTTGATTCGGGAAAAGGAATAGTTCGCTTTTTGAAAAGCGTCTTTCTTACCACCGTAATCTGCGAGCTTATAGGTGCGGCGCTGAGCTTTGTGACCTTTGCGAGGGATTATCCCTTTATAAAGGCGGTGGGATTGAGCCTTTTTCACTCGATATCCGCGTTCAACAATGCAGGCTTTGACGTGCTCGGCAACGGAACAAGCCTTATGCCATATAAAAACGATGTGTGGCTTAATATTGTAACCTGCGCGATTATATTTTTTGGTGGAATCGGATTCCTTGTTATAAGGGAATTGATTGAAAAGAAGTTACACTGGAAAAAGCTTTCTGTGCATTCAAAGGTTGTGCTTTCCACCAGTGCAGCGCTTATTTTTGCAGGCATACTGCTTTTTAAGCTTACGGAGAACATAAGCTGGCTCGGAGCGCTGTTCCAAAGTGTTTCCGCAAGAACTGCGGGATTCTGTACATACTCGCTCGGAGGATTTACAGATGCAGGACTTGTGGTTATGATGGCGCTTATGTTCATTGGCGCTTCGCCCGGTTCGACAGGCGGCGGTATAAAGACCACCACGTTTTTCGTTTTACTCAAGGGCGTGAGATCCGCGGCAACGAATGAATCCGAAAAGGCGTTTAAGTATTCAATACCGCAGGATGCATTCCGCAAAGCGGCAATTATAGTGATTATGGGCATTTCAGTGGTGCTTATGGGTATATATTTTATGTGTGTGATGGAACCGGAAATTCCGCTTCGGGATATCGCCTTTGAAATGGTGAGTGCCTTTGGCACGGTGGGGCTTTCCACCGGAATAACCGGCGGCCTTTGCGACGGCAGCAAGCTGCTTTCGATTTTGATTATGTTTATAGGAAGGCTCGGTCCGCTTACCATAGCTACTTTGTGGCATTTTACAAATGGTGAACGTGCTGTTTATCCCGAAGGAAACATCTCCATCGGATGATTGGGAGGATTTTATGTTTGGAAAAAATAAAAAAGAGGATACAACCTACGGAATAATCGGTCTCGGACGCTTCGGAAGCGCCCTTGCAAGGGAGCTTGCGGAAAGCGGCGCGGATTTGATAGTCCTTGACCAGGACGAGGAAAAGGTGCGGGAAATGCGCGACCTTACGGAGAACGCCTTTGTGGTGAAGAACCTCGATAAGAAAACCCTGCTCGAAACCGGCATACAGAACAGCAGCGTTGCGGTTGTGTGCATCGGCGAAGCACTTGACACATCAATTCTTGCTACGCTTAATCTTGTAAGCTTTGGCATACACACGGTAATTTCAAAGGCAACCAGCGCCGAACACGGCGAGATTCTTGAAAAGCTTGGGGCGGATGTGGTATATCCCGAACGCGATATGGCAATACGCCTTGCCCACAGACTTGAAACTTCACGTACTCTGGACTTCATTCAGTTAAGTGAAAAGCTCAATATCTCAAAAATACTTATTCCAGACAAAATAGTGGGAAAAACGGTTATGGAAACTAATCTTCGCGGAAAATTCGGCATAAATATAATTGCAATAGAAAACGGCGGAGACCTTATTGAAACCGTTCACCCGGATTATTCCTTCAAAACCGGAGATAAAATCTTTTTTTCCGGCAGCAAAGAGGGTCTTGACCGCCTTTCAGATTGGGCAGAAAAGTAATAAAAGCGGCTCGTGCTCAAATGAAGCACGCAGAATGTAAAATAAAAAAACGTGCTCATTTTGAGCATAAGATTATTGCGTACAAAAAAGCATCGGTGCTCAAATAGGCACCGATGTTTTTTTGTGTTTTATTTCAACGCATTTCTTGCAGCATTGCGCCGCTTTACCTCGAGGTTGCTCATGGCATCCGCAAGGGAAAGCTTCGACATAAGGTAATCGTTATGGCTCTGGCGGCGTTTAAGCCGCTCAGAAGCCTTTTCCACAAAGCGCATTTCGCGCTCCTCGTCAATTTCATCCGGTAGGATGATTTCACCGCAAAGCGCAGTGGCATTTCCTCCGGAAATATCAAGCATTCCACGGGTAACGGCGCAGACAACAGTTTCACCGTCCGGCTTTGTAAAGGAAAGCTGACCGTCAAAAATCGCAGCCATCATAGGCGAATGGTTCGCCATAACGCCCATCATGCCGTCGCTTACAGGAACGACAAGAGATGTGCACTCGCCGGAATAGAACGCGCGCTCCGGCGAAAGCAGTTCAAGATGAAAGGTGCTCAAATACTCTCGCTCCTTTCATCAAAGCGTTGCCGCTTTTTTCGGAACATCGTCGATCACGCCGACATTGAAGAACGCCGCTTCAGGGTATTCGTCCATTTCGCCGTCAACGATGGCTTTAAAACCACGGATGGTTTCGGAAAGCGGAACATAAACGCCGGGTACGCCGGTGAATTTTTCCGCAACGCTGAACGGCTGAGAAAGAAAGCGCTGAATTCTTCTTGCGCGGTGAACGATAAGTTTATCCTCGTCACCCAGTTCGTCCATACCGAGTATGGCGATAATATCCTGAAGCTCTTTGTAGTGCTCCAAAATCTCCTGAACACGGCGCGCCGTTTCGTAATGCTCCTCACCGACTATGTTTGGCTCAAGAATACGGGAAGAAGATTCCAGCGGGTCGACGGCAGGATAGATGCCAAGCTCCGCAATTTTTCTGCTCAGAACGGTGGTTGCATCCAGGTGAGAGAATGTGGTTGCCGGAGCAGGGTCGGTAAGGTCGTCCGCAGGAACATAAATTGCCTGAACGGAGGTGATAGAACCGTTCTTCGTGGAGGCAATGCGCTCCTCAAGTTCACCGAGGTCGTTGGCAAGGGTCGGCTGATAGCCGACGGCACTGGGCATTCGGCCAAGCAGGGTAGAAACCTCGGAACCCGCCTGAATGAATCTGAAAATGTTGTCGATAAAGAGAAGCACGTCTTTGCGGCACTCGTCACGGAAATATTCCGCTACGGAAAGGCCGGAAAGAGCAACTCTCATACGCACGCCGGGAGCCTCGTTCATCTGACCGAACACAAGCGCGGTTTTATCCAGAACGCCGCTGGCGCGCATTTCCGTCCAAAGGTCATTACCTTCACGGCTACGTTCGCCAACGCCGGTGAATACGGAATATCCGCCGTGCTCGGTGGCAATGTTGTGAATAAGCTCCTGAATAAGAACGGTTTTACCGACACCGGCGCCGCCGAACAGACCGATTTTGCCGCCCTTTACATAAGGTGCAAGCAGGTCGATAACTTTGATGCCCGTTTCCATGATTTCCTCGGCGTTTTTGCGTTCGGAATAGGGTGGAGCGGGTTTATAAATGCATCTTCTCTGGGTGTCGTCGGCAAGCGGTTCGCCACCGTCGATAGGTTCACCCAAAACATTGAACAGTCTGCCAAGAACCTGTTCACCAACAGGAACGGAAATAGGTGCGCCGGTGGCGAACACTTCCATCCCGCGGAAAAGTCCCTCGCTTGGGCCAAGCATTATGCACCGAACAAGTCCGTCGCCTATATGCTGAGAAACTTCCATTATACGCTTTTCTTTACCGACGTAAAGATAAAGCTCTTCTCTTATCCTTGGCAGTGTGCCTTTGTCAAAGGCAATATCCACAACGGGGCCGTTAATACCGGCAATTTTGCCCATGCGTTTTGTTTCACTGGTTTGGTTGTTCAAGTCTATGTCCCTCGCTTTGTAACATTTGGCGCTTCTTTTTAAGCGCCCTTGCGCCGGAGGCTATTTCCACCATTTCTCTTGTGATTTTCGCCTGGCGAACACGGTTATACTCAACTTTAAGCTGTTTTATCATATCCTCGGCGTTCTTTCCGGCAACGCTCATGGCGGACATACGCGCTTCCTGCTCGTCAAAATAGCTGTCGATAAGGGAACTGTATATGTAACCTGCAAGGTAGCTTGGAACAATGCAGTCCAAAACCGTGTTCGGATCCGGATAGAACTCCTTTGTATTCCAATCCTCTTTGGAAGCTTTTTCAGAAACGCCCTCTTCCGGGCGGAAGCTGCTTCGCGCAAGGGGAAGCAGGCACTGAAGCTGGCATTCGCTGCCGTTGCCCGCTTCCGGGTCGCTGTAAATTATGCTTATATCATCAACGCGACCGGTATTGAAGAACTCAAGGATATAAAGGCAAATACGCCGTGCTTCCCACATGGAAGCGATGGCTGCGGAAAATTCAAAATTCGTATCATAAGGTACGTTTCTGTTTGCAAAATGTGTTCTGCCATATTCACCGACAA
Source organism: Oscillospiraceae bacterium (assembly GCA_004556975.1). GTDB lineage: Bacteria > Bacillota > Clostridia > Oscillospirales > Ruminococcaceae > UMGS1668. The sequence goes on from SFFD01000002.1 coordinate 142,805, forward strand.
TAAAGAGCAGGGTGTTCGGGCTTTGGTCAACAAATTCTTCCGCCATTTTTATGGCGTTTTGGTTGTATCCTCCCGCAAGACCCTTGTCGGATGTTACGAGCAAAAGACCATGACGAGCGCCCTTGTGCTCTGGTTTTGACTGAAAATACTTGTTCTGCGTTTCGGGAATAAAGCGCAAAAGCTCGGTGATTTCCTTTTTAAGAGCGGTAAAGTATGGGTGGGTTTCAAGCATATCACATTTTGCTCGACGCATTTTGACAGAGGAGATCATGTACATGGCATCGGTGACTTTTTTTGTTTCACGGATGCCGCTCATCCTCGATTTTAATTCGCTGGAGGTTGCCATGCTTTCATCTCCCTTCCGTCAATTAAAAGCGATAAGCGGAAAGGAACGCTCTTGCTTCGGCAATAATGCCGTTTTTGATTTCGTCGGTCAAAGTGAGGTTTTGGTCGATTTTGTGGCAAAGAACGCTGCATCCGTGCTCAAAATGGTCAAGAAGGTCGCGCTGGAATGCTTTTATCTGCTTTACGGGAATGTCGACAAAAAGTCTGTCCTGAGCGCAGATAAGCGTGATAACCTGTTCGCGCATGCTCATGGAGGTGCCATTCGGCTGGCAGAGCAGCTTCATCAGGCTTTCGCCGTATTTTAGCTCGCGCATGGTCTGCTCGTCAAGGTCGCCGCCGAACTGCGCGAATACCTTCATTTCGCGGTACTGCGCAAGGTCAAGGCGAATCGTACCAACGGATTTCTTCATAATCTTGGTCTGGGCGGCACCGCCAACACGTGAAACGGAAAGACCGATGTTCACTGCGGGACGCTGACCGGCAAAGAACAACTCACTCTCAAGGAAAATCTGTCCGTCGGTGATGGAGATTATGTTCGTCGGAATGTACGCGGAAACGTCGCCCGCCTGGGTTTCAACGATTGGCAGAGCGGTCATGCTGCCGCCGCCAAGCTCGTCAGAAAGCTGTGCAGAACGTTCCAGTAGTCTGGAGTGGAGATAGAAGACATCGCCGGGGTAAGCTTCACGACCGGGAGCACGCTCCAGCAAAAGGCTGAGGGTACGATACGCAACCGCATGCTTGGAAAGGTCATCGTAAATTACAAGGGTGTCGCGGCCACGGTACATAAAGTACTCCGCAATAGCACAGCCCGCATAGGGGGCGATATACTGCATGGAAGCAGGATCGCTTGCCGGAGAGGAAATGATAACGGTGTAGTCCATTGCGCCGGCTTTGCGAAGGGTCGCTTCAACTCTTGCTATGGTGCTTGCCTTTTGACCGATGGCAACATAGACGCACACCATATTTTTGTCTTTCTGGTTCATTATTGTATCAATGGCGATAGAGGTTTTACCGGTCTGATGGTCGCCGATGATAAGTTCACGCTGTCCGCGTCCGATAGGGAACATGGAGTCGATTACGAGAACGCCGGTTTCCATGGGGCGGTCAACGCCTTTGCGCTCCACAATGCCGGGCGCAGGACGCTCGATGGGAAAGTACTCCTTCGCACCGATGGGCTCGCCGCCGTCAACTGCATTGCCAAGCGGGTCTATCATTCTGCCAAGCACCCTGTTGCTGATAGGAATACCTGCGGTGCGGCGTGTGCGCACAACGCGGGTGCCTTCCATAACATCACTGTCGTCGCCGAACAGAACAATACCTGTGGTGCCGTCGGTGCGGATATCTTGTGCCATGCCCTTGATTCCGCAGTCGAACAGAACGATTTCGCCGTATTCAAGGTCACGCAGACCCTCAATAACAGCGATTCCGTCGCCGACGGTGAGAACAAAGCCCACCTGTTGCTGACCGGCATCAAGGTCAAAGCTGCTTATGTCTTCACGAAGAAGGGAGATGATTTTATCAGGCTCTTTCTCTTTGATAAGAGACTGGAAGGATTTGCGAAGCTGGCGGATTCGTCCCAGAGTGGTCCAGTCATAGTTGTCGTCGCCCGCGAAAATGCGGAAGCCGCCCACAACGGAAGGATCAATCTTGATTACAAAGTTGACCTCATCAACTTTGTACTGTTCAAGCATATAGCTGCGGATTTTTTCCTTCTGTTCGTCAGTAGGGGGCGTAACGCAGTCAATTTCGACCTGAAGAACCTTCTTCGCAGATTCCTTATCAGGAATGAAAATATCGTTGTTATGCTTCATCGTGATTTCCTTTCATCAGCCACGGTTTTGTCGGTGCGGCGGATAAATTCATCATAAAGAGCGCTGTTGCGCTCCGGAGTAACGGTGTCGCTGAGCAGCTTTTGGGTAGCGGAAAGAACAAGCTCGCTGATTTCCGCCTGTGCGGAATCAAGTATGCTTTCTTTGCGCTTTTCGGCTTCAGTTTCTGCTGCGGCGATAATTGCGTTCGCCTTTTGGTGAGCGCTGTCAATATATTCTTTTGCGGTTTCGGCAGCTTCTTTTTCTGCATTGCGGTGCATATCTGCAATTTCCGCTTTTGCTTCTTCAAGCTTCTGTTCATATTCTGCCTTCATATCGGCGTTTGTTTTTGCGGCTTCTTCGTTTTCTTTGGCAAGATCCTCAAAATGCTTCTGACGGTCCGCCATAAATTTAGTTATCGGTTTGAAAAGCAGAAATCCAAGGGCACCCGCAAGAATAACAAAGTTGAGCATATGCAAAAGCACTTGCGTAAAATCAATATTCAACGGCATGTTTACGCACCTCTGTCAATTAAAGAACGAATATTATAAGGATAGCGATAATTAAAGCGTAGATGATAGCAGTCTCGATAAATACAAGGCCAAGCATCATAGCAGAGTTGATTTTGCCTGCTGCTTCTGGCTGACGAGCCATGCTTTCTGCGGTTTTTGCGATGGAAACTGCCATGCCGATTGCACCCGCGGTGGCAACAACGCCAACGATGGCTGCGGAAGCGATTGCCTTGGTGCTGGTGGTGTTGTCAACAGTGGTTTCAGCTTCGGCGGAAGCTGCGGTTTCAGCTGCGGGAGCTTCTTCTGCGAATGCAACAACGCTCATGGCGAAAACAAGAGAAAGTGCAATGATAAGGGAAAATACGATGGAGAATATTTTAGAACGTTTCATAATAAATCAGGCCTTCTTTTCTTTGATTTTTTTGGGATTCGGCTCAACAGCCTCGCCATAGAATATAGAGACAAGTGTGGTAAGAACATAAGTCTGTATTGCGGCGTGCAGCAATGTGAACATAACGCCAACGAATACAGGAAGCACGAAGCTGAGAGATACATAGTAGTAAACAAGCTCCGTAACAAGCAGTCCGCTCAGCAGTGCGCCGAAAAGACGGAAGCTCATGGAAATCGGCAAAGAGAAATCCTTCAGCACGCCAAGCACGCCTTTAGCTCCGTTGCAGACGGCGCCTGCAATCAGGATAAACGCATAGGAGGTAATGCCCATGGCAATGGCTCCGTTGATGTCCGCAATAGGAGCGGGCAACGCAATGGAGTGCCCTTTGGTGGTTACTGCCTGAATGCCGAGCAGTTCAAAAATGGTGCTGAAAAAGATATAGCAGCCTGCGCCGAAAATATATGTGCCGACAACAGGCGTTTTATGCGGGCTGTTAGTCTTTGCCATGCCGGAAAAGAAGCTCACAAGCTCCTCCAGAATAAGCTGGAATTTTCCCGGAACGGTTTTAAAATGCGGAATAACGAATATTCTTATTATGACTGCACCGATAATAAGCGCGGCGCTGACTATGTAAGCAGAGATAAGCGCCGGGTTTACCAAAAGCCCAAACAGGCTTATCTTGTTATCCTCGTGCAGAACGCCGTCGCGCATAACTTCCTTGATAGTTTCTGCCTTCTCACCGGAAGGAAGACCAACAATGAAAATTGCAGCAAGAATAATTGCCAAAAGCGATATCCATACAATAAGATAAATCGTTTTTCCGCTGAGTTTTTTTGAGCTCATCAGATTAAAAACTCACCTCGATTGATTTATTTTGGGCAAACCGCTTCCCGGAAACGGCATAATAAAAGCTTCCGGTCTTTCCGAGTAAGACCGTGAAGCCCATAGTAAAAAGAGCGCCGCCTCCGCTTTGCCCGGATATTTGATTGCGCGATTTTTAAAAAAACGGAAATTTTCCGTTTCCCTTAGAAAAAAACAACCCTCCTCTTCCAATTCACAGCCGTTTGCAAAAAAACGGCATGCTTTCTTCTTTTGGGTCGAAAAGCCATAGGCTTTTCTTATCAAAAAAATACGCGCCCCTCCGTTTTGATTCACAGGATATAGAACAAAGCCGTGAAATGTATATTTTTCACAAAAAACCTTTAAGGACCGCCTGTGTTTATCCGTTAAAACGCAGATACGATCCCTATGCCTGCAATTATAGCAGAACTCGCAGGATATGTCAACGCTGTCACGTTAAATACTTAACCTATTTATAATGTATTTCGAATATTTTGATAAAACGTACATCAAAATACGAATTATACACTAAACTTTTTCAAAACAAGCGACCGAATTTGCTGATTTTACTTCCGAAATTGCTTTCTTCTCGTTTTCCCATTGAGCACGCATGGACTTATCTTCTTCCTTGAGCGCTGCCAGTTCTTTTTCAAGAGTTGCAAGTCTGGCGGCGGAAGCCTTGTCTGTCTCCTTGCCAAGAGCCTGTTTTTC